>JAHWYA010000164.1 GCA_020028115.1 Anaeromyxobacter sp. | reverse complement strand
TTCCACCCCGAGAAGAGCCAGAAGATCGGCCTCGCGCTCCTCGAGCGCTTCGTCCAGGTGTAGATCTAGGAGCCGCAGCCGAATGCTCGTCATCCCCGCCATCGACCTCATCGGAGGCGAGGCCGTCCGGCTCGAGAAGGGCGACTTCGCGACCAAGACGGTCTACGCGCGGCGCCCCGCCGACAAGGCCGAGGAGTTCGCCCGCGCCGGCGCGAAGCTCCTCCACGTCGTCGACCTCGACGGCGCGAAGGCGGGCTGGCCGGTGAACCTCGACGCCGTCGCGGCCATCTGCCGGGTCCCCGGGATCGAGGTGGAGCTCGGCGGCGGGCTCCGCACGCTCGTCGACATCGAGAAGGTGCTCGCCCTCGGCGTGCGCCACGTCGTGCTCGGGACCGCGGCGGTCGAGCGGCTGGGGCTCGTCGAGGAGGCCTGCCGCAAGTTCCCGGGCCGCGTCCGGACCGGCATCGACGCCCGCAACGGCGAGGTGAAGGTCGCCGGCTGGCTCGAGGGGACGGGGCTCTCGGCGGTGGAGGTCGCCCGGCGCGTGAAGGCGGCGGGCGTGTCCCTCGTCGAGTACACCGACGTCGGGCGGGACGGCATGTTCACCGGCGTCGACCACGAGGGCGCGGCCCGCATCCAGGCGGAGGCCGGGGTCGAGGTCGTCGCCTCCGGCGGCGTCGCGAGCCTCGCCGACGTCCGCGCCTGCAAGGCCGCCGGGCTCGCCGGGGTCATCGTGGGCAAGGCGCTCTACGAGGGGCGCATCCAGCTCGCCGCGGCCATCCGCGCCTCGCAGGAGGGGTGAGGCCCGCCATGCCCGCCAAGCGGATCATCCCCTGCCTGGACGTGAAGAACGGCCGCGTCGTGAAGGGGGTCAAGTTCCAGAACCTGCGCGACGCCGGCGATCCCGTCGAGGCGGCCGCCCGCTACGACGCGCAGGGCGCGGACGAGGTGACCTACCTCGACATCTCCGCGACCCTGGAGAACCGGGGGACGCTCATCGGGCTCGTCGAGCGGACCGCGGCGCGCGTCTTCGCGCCCCTCACGGTCGGCGGCGGCGTCCGGTCGGAGGAGGACTTCGTCACGCTCCTCCACGCCGGCGCCGACAAGGTCTCCGTGAACAGCTCCGCGGTGAAGGATCCGTCGCTCGTCGACCGGCTGTCGCGGATCGCCGGCGCGCAGGCGCTCGTCGTCGCGATCGACGTGAAGCGCCGGCCCGGCACCCGCCCCCAGGAGTGGGAGGTCTACGTCGCCGGCGGGTCGAAGCCGACCGGCGTCGAGGGGATCGGCTGGGCCCGCGAGGTCGCGCGGCGCGGCGCGGGCGAGCTCCTCCTCACGAGCATGGACCGGGACGGCACGCAGGCGGGGTACGACCTCGAGCTCCTCGAGCGGGTCTGCGAGGCCGTCACCATCCCGGTGATCGCCTCCGGCGGCGTCGGCACGCTCGAGCACCTCGCCGAGGGGCTCCGGATCGCGGACGCGGCGCTCGCCGCGTCGATCTTCCACGACGGGAAGCACACCGTGGACGAGGCGAAGCGCTTCCTGCGCGCGCGGGGGATCGATGTCCGCCCGTGATCGCGCCGCGCCGGACCCGCAGGCCTTCCTCTCGCGGGTGAAGTTCGACGAGCGCGGCCTCGTCCCGGTCGTCGCGCAGGAGCTCGACGGCACCGTCCTCATGCTCGCCTGGGCGAACCGCGAGGCCCTCCTCGCCACGTTCCGGGAGGGGCGAGGGGTCTACTGGTCCCGCAGCCGGGGCGAGCTGTGGCGGAAGGGCGACACGAGCGGCCACGTTCAGGAGGTGCGGGAGGTCGCCCTCGACTGCGACGGAGACGCCGTGCTCTACGTCGTCCGGCAGGAGGGCCCGGCCTGCCACACCGGCACCCGCAGCTGCTTCTCGGAGAGACAGGAGCTCACATGGCAGACGAAAAGTTCCTCGCCCAGCTCTGGGCCACGATCGAGTCGCGCAAGGCCGGCGGAGGCGACTCGAAGAGCTACACCCGGCAGCTCCTCGAGAACCCGTCCAAGATCCGCCGGAAGATCATCGAGGAAGCCTACGAGGTGAACGAGGCGCACCAGGCGCTCGTCGCGGGGCAGGACTCGAAGGACCACCTCGCCCACGAGGCGGCCGACCTCCTCTACCACCTGCTCGTCCTCCTCGCGTCGGCCGACGTCACCCCGACGGAGGTCTACGGCGTCCTCGAGCGCCGCCACCGTCCGGCCTAGCGGTGAGGCGGGAGAGCGTGGAACCCCTTGACGGTGGAAGGGTTTTCGGGCTAGGTACGCCCTTCCAGCCGCGGAGAGCCGGGCGTCCCGAGGGGGCCCGGCTCGTTTGCGTTTCGAGCCTGTCACCCCTAGACGCGCAGCGAGAAAGTCCGAGGAACGACGAATGACCGGAGTGCGTGTGAAGGACGGCGAGTCCTTCGAGAACGCGATGAAGCGCTTCAAGAAGCAGTGCGAGAAGGCGGGGATCCTGTCCGAGATCCGCAAGCGCGAGCACTACGAGAAGCCGTCGGTGAAGAAGAAGAAGAAGGCGCTCGCCGCGAAGAAGCGCGCCATGAAGAAGATGCGCAAGGCCTACTAGGCCTCGCGCTCCCGACGCCATGGGCCTCAAGGAACGGCTCGACCAGGATCTGAAGTCCGCGATGCGCGAGAAGGCGCAGCTGCGGCTCGACACGATCCGGATGCTGAAGAGCGCCATCAAGTACCGCGAGATCGAGCTCATGAAGCCGCTCGACGACGCGGGGATCCTGGGCGTCATCTCCACCGAGATGAAGCGCCGGCGCGACTCGGTCGAGCAGTACAAGGCCGGCAACCGCCAGGACCTCGCCGACAAGGAGGCCGCGGAGATCGCGATCCTCCAGGCGTACCTGCCGCAGCAGCTCGGCGCGGACGAGCTGCGCGCCAAGGTCGACGCGGCGGTCGCGGCGGTCGGTGCCCAGGGCATGAAGGACATGGGGAAGGTGATGAAGGCGCTCCTGCCCGAGGTGCAGGGGCGCGCGGACGGCGCGGTCGTCTCGGAGCTCGTGAAGGCGAAGCTCTCCGGGAAGTAGGCCCGCGCTCGCCGGGGACCGGCGGGGCGGCGACGCACCCCTAGGGTCTCGGAGGTGGTGGCCTGATTCCGGACGCGGTCATCGACGACATCCGGGACCGCGTCGACGTCGTGGCGGTGATCGGCCGCCACATGGAGCTGAAGCGGTCGGGCCGGACGTGGAAGGGGTGCTGCGTCTTCCACGGGGAGCGCACGCCCAGCTTTCACGTCTACCCGGAGGACAAGCACTTCAAGTGCTACGGCTGCGGGGCGTACGGGGACGTCTTCGGGTTCCTGCAGCGGCTCGAGGGGAAGGAGTTCCCGGAGGTGGTGAGGGATCTCGCGCGCGAGGTGGGGGTCGAGATCCCCGAGGCCGAGGAGGAGTCGGCGGAGCAGAAGCGCCGCCGGCTGGAGCGCAAGGAGATCCTCGGCGCGTGCGAGGCGGCGGCGCGGTACTGGGCGGCGCGGCTCGCGAGCCGGTACGGGGAGTCCGCGCGGCGGTACCTCGAGGGGCGGGGGGTGACGGCGGAGTCGGTGCAGCGGTTCCGCCTGGGGGTGGCAGCGGACGAGTGGAACGATCTTCCGCGGCGGCTCGCGGACAAGGGCTTCGCGGCCCCGGCGCTCGTGCGCGCGGGGCTCGTCATCACGAAGGAGCAGGGCGGCGGTTACGACCGCTTCCGAAACCGACTCATGTTCCCGATCGCCGCCATGGACGGGCAGACCATCGGCTTCGGCGGGCGCGCGCTCGGCGAGGAGAAGGGGGCGAAGTACATCAACACCCCCGAGACCCCCGCCTACAAGAAGTCCCGGGTGCTCTACGGCCTCGACCTGGCGCGGGAGGCGATCCGGAAGACCCGGCAGGCGGTGCTCGTGGAGGGCTACTTCGACGTGATCGGGCTCCACCAGGCCGGCGTCACGAACGCCGTGGCGGTGTGCGGCACCGCGCTCACCCCCGAGCACGTCGAGCTCCTGCAGCGCTGCGACTGCCGGGAGGTGACGGTGCTCTTCGACGGCGACGCCGCGGGCGCCGCCGCGCCCGCGAAGGCGGCGGAGGCGCTCTTCCCTGCGGGCATGGCCGGGAAGGTCGCGGTCCTGCCCGCCGACGAGGGGAAGCGCGACCCGGACGAGTTCGCGCGGGCGAACGGCCGCGCCGGGGTCGAGGCCCTCCTCGCCGGCGCGACGCCGCTCTCCAGCTTCCTCGTCGATCGGGCGGTCGACCGCACGTGCGCCGGGAAGCCGCGCGAGGCGCCGCTCGAGGCGAAGCTCGCCGCCGTCCGCGAGCTCCAGCCCTTCGCGCGGATGATCCCGGAGGGTCTCGCGCGTTCCGTCTTCGAGGACACGATCGCGAAGAAGCTCGACCTCGACCTCGTCGCCCTCCGGGAGGAGCTGTCCGGCGAGCGGCCGCGTGCCGCTCCCCAGCAGCCCGCCCCACAGCGCGCGGGCGAGCGCCGGACGGTGCCGGGCCGGGCTCCTGCGGCGTCGGGGGCGAGCGCGCGGACGCGGCTCGTGCTCCCGGGCCCGGCGGCGGACGCGCTCGGGCTCCTCGCCGCGTTCCCGGACCTCGGTCCGGTGGCGGAAGAGGAGAACCTGGCCGGGTTCCTGCCCGCGGGGCCGCTCGCCGACCTCGCGCGAGAGCTCGCGCGGGGAGCGATCACGGGCGAGGAGGCGGTCGCGCGGATCGAGAGCGACGGGGACGCGGCGACCGCCCGGCGCGTGAAGGAGATCGTGGGGCCGGCCCGACCCGAGCGGGAGGCGGCGGAGCGGGAGCTCCGGAAGGCGACGATCAGGGCGGCGATCGACGCGATCCGGGGGGAGCAGGACCGGCTCCTCGCGCTCGTCGCGCGCAAGGGCGCGCCGATCCCGGAGGACCTGGCGGTCGCGGCGCAGGTGGCCGCCCGCAGGAAGAACGATCTGGAGAAGCGGCTCCGCACGATGGAGCGGGGCGGATGAAAGCGCAGCGCCGAAGGATTGTTGAGTAGGTTGAGCGGGCTCGCCGGCCGGTGAGCCGTTACACACAGCACACCGAGCAGCCGACCGCCGGAGGACGACAGCGACATGAGCACCAAGGGCCACGCCGCGAAGAAGGCGCCCAAGAAGACCCCCGCGAAGGCGAAGAAGCCGGTCAAGGGCAAGGACCGCGAGCGGGTCGTCAAGGCCGCGAAGCGCGCCAAGGCGGAGGCCGCCCGCGCCGCGGCGAGGCCCGCGCGCGCCCGTGAGGAGAAGGCCGAGAAGCCCCTCCGGAAGAAGGGCGAGAAGGCCGCGGTCGCCGAGGCGCCCGAGAAGGGCGAGAAGGCCGAGAAGGCCGCGCGACGACATGAGCGACATCACCGAGCGGTCCGAGGTGAAGGCGCTCATGGAGCGCGGCCGCGAGAAGGGCTTCCTCACCTTCGACGAGGTGAACGACGCCCTCCCGTCCGACACGAGCTCGGATCAGATCGACGACGTCATGTCGATGTTCGGCGAGCACGACATCGAGGTCGTGGACGGCGCCGAGAAGAAGATGAAGCTCCCGGACAAGCCGCCCGAGCCGGAGGAGAAGTCCGAGGAGAAGGAGGAGGAGAAGGAGGAGGAGGACGCCGGCTACGGCAAGTCGAACGACCCCGTCCGCATGTACCTGCGGAAGATGGGGTCGGTGTCCCTCCTCACCCGCGAGGGCGAGGTCGAGATCGCGAAGCGGATCGAGGAGGGCGAGAAGGAGGTCCTCGGGGCCGTCCTCTCGTCGTCCATCGCCATCCGCGAGATCCTCGAGCTCGGCGAGCGCCTCAAGAAGGGGAAGATCCGGGTCCGTGAGATCGTGAAGGACGCCGGCGACGAGCAGCAGGCCGAGCGCGAGGAGGAGGCGGAGGAGGAGACCGCCGAGGTCGAGGGCGCCGTCGAGGGGGCCGAGGCCGCGGAGCCGGCCGCCGAACCCGAGAAGCCCCGGATCCCGAAGGAGGAGGAGAAGAAGGTCGAGCACGTGCTCAAGCACATCGACCGGATCCGCAAGCTCGAGCGCGACGTCGCGAAGCTCCGCGAGACGCTCACCACGAAGAAGCTGTCCGAGGTGAAGCGCCGCGAGCTCCGCAACGACATCAAGGCCATCGAGGCCGAGATGATGGAGAACCTCGAGGCGATCCAGCTGAACAAGAAGCAGATCGACCGGATCGTCCTGAAGCTCAAGGGCTTCATCAAGCGGCTCGAGGAGGCCGACCGCGACCGGCTCGACGCCGAGCGCCGCATGGGCATCGCCTGGCGCGAGCTCGCGCGGCTGCTGCGCGACACGCGCGAGGACGAGGGCGAGCGCAAGAAGCTCGCGAAGAAGCTCCGCGCCCCCGTCGAGGAGCTCGAGGAGGTCGACCGGGCGCTCCGCAGCGCGGGCCGGAAGATCCGGCGCGTCGAGGAGGAGGCGAACCCGGGCGAGGAGGAGGCGGGCGCGCCGCGGCGCGAGGTCTCGGCCGACGACCTGCGCCGCACCTACCGCGCCATCAGCGAGGGCGAGCACCGGGCCGAGCGGGCGAAGACGGAGCTCGTGGAGGCGAACCTCCGCCTCGTCGTCTCCATCGCGAAGAAGTACACGAACCGCGGCCTGCAGTTCCTGGACCTCATCCAGGAGGGCAACATCGGCCTGATGAAGGCGGTCGACAAGTTCGAGTACAAGCGCGGCTACAAGTTCTCGACGTACGCGACGTGGTGGATCCGCCAGGCGATCACGCGCGCGATCGCCGACCAGGCGAGGACGATCCGCATCCCCGTCCACATGATCGAGACGATCAACAAGCTCATCCGGACGAGCCGGTACCTCGTGCAGGAGCTCGGGCGCGAGCCGACGCCGGAGGAGATCGCGGAGAAGATGGAGCTCCCGCTCGACAAGGTCCGCAAGGTCCTCAAGATCGCGAAGGAGCCGATCAGCCTCGAGACCCCGATCGGCGAGGAGGAGGACAGCCACCTCGGCGACTTCATCGAGGACAAGTCGCTCGTCTCGCCGTCGGACGCGGTCATCAACATGAACCTCGCCGAGCAGACGAGGAAGGTGCTCGCCACCCTGACGCCGCGCGAGGAGAAGGTCCTCCGGATGCGGTTCGGCATCGGCGAGAAGAGCGACCACACCCTCGAGGAGGTCGGGCAGGACTTCGAGGTGACGCGCGAGCGCATCCGCCAGATCGAGGCGAAGGCGCTCCGGAAGCTCCGGCACCCGTCCCGGTCCAAGCGGCTGAAGAGCTTCGTCGAGAGCTAGGTCGAGAGCGAGGCGCGAAGTGTGGTAATCGGAAGCGCACCAGGAGCGGACGCGGGGCCCATAGCTCAACGGTCAGAGCTGTCGGCTCATAACCGATCAGATCCAGGTTCGAATCCTGGTGGGCCCATCGATTCGAGAGGGAGCGTGACTTGTCGTCGCTGCGAGAGAAGCTGAAGGCGCTGGAGGAGCTCCAGCAGATCGATCTCGAGTTGAACGAGATCCAGGCCGTGATCGCCGCGCACCCCGCGCGCCGCGCCGAGGTCGAGGCCGCCGTGGTCGCCGCCCGCAAGGCGTGGGAGCAGGAGCAGGCCCGCCTCGACCAGAACGAGCGTGAGCGGCGGCAGCTCGAGACCCTGCTCGGGATGGAGCGGGACAAGGTGAAGAAGTGGGAGGGCCGGCTCGGCGAGATCCGCACCCCCCGCGAATACGCCGCCCTCTCCCGCGAGATCGACATCGCGAAGAAGACGAACGACGGCCAGTCCGAGCAGCTGAAGGAGCTCACCGCCCAGGCGGAGCTGCTCCGGAAGGGCGTCGACGCGAAGGAGGAGGAGCTCTCGGATCGCGAGGCCGCCGCCCAGGCGGAGGTCGAGGCGATCGAGCAGCGGAAGGCCGCGGACGAGGAGAAGGTGCGCGGCCTCGAGGCGCGCCGCGGCGAGGCGGTCAAGCAGGTCGACCCGGGCCTCCTCTCGAAGTACGAGAACATCAAGCGCCGCCGCGCGGGCATCGCCATCGCGCCGGTGGTCGGGATGACGTGCAAGGGCTGCCACCGCAACATCCCGCCCCAGCTCGCGATCACGCTGCAGCGGGCGGACTCCATCGAGACCTGCCCGAGCTGCCACCGCATCATCTACTCGGCCGAGGCGGTGAACCCGCCCGCGCCGTCGCCGGCCTAAGCTCGATGCCGAAGCCCGTCCTCGCGGAGCTGCTCCGGTTCATCGCGGCGAACGAGGACCTGCCGCGCTCGCTCGCCCGGTACCACGGGTACGATCGCGACACGCTCGGGAAGCTCATCTCCGCCGCGGCCGACCGGGTGGAGGAGGCGGAGAAGGCGCGCGAGCCGGCGCCCGGCGCCGGGTCGAAGGGCATCAAGGTCCGCAAGCAGTCCGACGTCGAGAAGGCGGCGCAGCGCGCGGCCGAGGAGATCGACGAGGCGATGGAGCTGTCGAAGGCGGAGCGCGACCGGCGCCGCCGCGACCGCGCCGCCGCCGAGGAGCGGGACCGTCACGCGGTCCAGGCCGCCCAGGAGGCCGAGGCGGCCAAGCGGACGCGGCTCTACACCGACGGCGCGGCGCGGGGGAACCCGGGGCCGGCCGGCGCGGGCGCGGTCATCCTGAGCCCCGAGGGGCACATCGTCGCGAAGATCGGCAAGTTCCTCGGGGACTCCACGAACAACGTCGCCGAGTACATGGGGCTCATCCTGGGGCTCAAGCGCGCGAAGGCGATGGGCATCAAGGAGCTCGACGTCTTCTCCGACTCGGAGCTGCTCGTGAAGCAGCTCGCCGGCGAGTACCAGGTGAAGGCCGATCACCTCCGGCCGCTCCACGACGAGGCGCGGGCGCTGCTCCAGGGGTTCTCCACGATCCAGGTCCGCCACATCCCGCGGGAGGAGAACGCGGCGGCGGACGCCATGAGTAACCGGGCGATCGACGAGAGGTTGTAGCCGCTGCGGCGCGAGCCGCATCCCGGGGGGGATCCATGTCAGGACTGCACGTCGTTTTCGGCGCGGGCCAGATCGGCCCGCTGCTCGCGGCGCGGCTCTCGGCGGCCGGCCGGCGCGTCCGCGTCGTGCGGCGCACGGCGGCGCCGATCGACCTCCCCGGCGCGGAGCTGCTTCACGGGGACGCCGCCGATCCGGCGTTCGCCGCCGAGGCGGCGCGCGGCGCCGAGGCGATCTACCACTGCATCAACCTGCCCTACCTCGCGAAGGTCTGGGAGGAGGCCCTCCCCCGGATCCAGGCGAGCCTCGTGAACGCGGCGGGGCGCGCGGGCGCGCGGCTCGTCGTGCTCGACAACCTGTACGCGTACGGCCGCCCGGACCGCCCGATGGACGAGGAGACGCCGCAGGCGCCCTGCGCGCGCAAGGGCGAGCTGCGGGCGCGCCTCCACGACGAGCTCCTCGCCGCCGCGCGGCGCGGGGACGCGCGGGTCGCGATCGGCCGCGCCTCCGACTTCTTCGGCCCCGGCGCCTGGGCGGGCTCCTTCCTCGGCGAGCGGTTCTGGCCGGCCGCCCTCGCGGGCAAGAAGGTCCAGCTCCCGGTCAGGGACCTCGACACGCCGCACACGTACCACTTCACGCGCGACGTCGCGGCGGGCCTCGCCGCGCTCGGGCTCGACCCGGAGGCCGGCGGCCTCTTCATGCTCCCGTGCGCGCCGGCGGTGACGACGCGAGAGCTCGTGCGGCGGCTCGGCGCCGCGCTCGGGCGCCCGATCGCGGTCGGGCGCGTGCCGCGCTTCGCGCTCGTCGCCGCCGGCCTGGTCGTGCCGATCGTCCGCGAGCTGAACGAGATGGCCTACCAGTGGGAGGTGCCGTACGTCGTCGACGACGCGCGCTTCCGGGCGCGCTTCGGCGACCTCGCGACGCCCCTCGACGAGGCGGCGCGCGAGACGGTGGCGTTCGCGCGGCGTAAGGAGAGGCGAGCGCAGGGGCAGGCGGACGAGCCTGCCCCGTAGCGAGCGGGGGGCTCGGGGGGGCGCGAGCTCCGCGGGC
>JAHWYA010000163.1 GCA_020028115.1 Anaeromyxobacter sp. | reverse complement strand
AGGCGGAGCCGCTCGCGCCCCCCGCCGGGCGCGAGGCGCGCGACGCCCTCGCGGCGTTCATCGAGCACCACCTCGGTCACCGGCTCTCCGCGCGCCGGTTCCTGGACGAGGTGAGCTCGGTGCTCGAATAACGTGGACGTGAACGTGGAGGTGGACGTGGACGTGAGCGTGGACGTGAGCGTGATCAACTCTGCTCGAGCTCGCGACCACGACCACGACCACGACGACGTCCACGACCACGAGGTGTTTCGTGTCGACCCGTGACCTCGACATCCTCTGCTTTGGCGAGGCCCTCGTGGACCTCCTCCCGGAGCGGCGCGGCCCGCTCGAGGATTGCGGCCGGTTCGAGCCGTGCCCCGGCGGCGCGCCGGCGAACGTGGCGACCGGGCTCGCCCGGCTCGGGCTGCAGGTCGGCTTCCGGGGCGTCGTGGGCGACGATCCCTTCGGGCGGCTCCTCGCGCAGCGGCTCGGCGCGGAGGGGGTGACCTGCGCGTTTCGCTTCGCCCGCGAGCGCCCGACGGGCCTGTGGTTCGTCGCGCTCGACGCGCGCGGCGAGCGCACCTTCTTCTCGCCGAACGCCCGCTTCTCCGCGGACAAGCTCGTCGCGCCCGCCGACGTCGATCGCGCGCTGTTCGGACGCGCGCGCTGGCTCCACGTCGGCTCCTCCGCCCACCTCCTCGAGGAGGGGCGGGCGGCGCTCCGGGCCGCCGTCGCCGCGGCGCGCGAGCTCGGGGTCCTCGTCTCGTTCGATCCCAACGTGCGCCTCCACCTGTGGGACGAGGTCGCGCCGCTGCGCCGCCTGTGCGCCGACGTCATCCCGGCGTGCACCCTCGTGAAGGTCGCGGACGACGAGACGGAGCTCTGCACCGGCGAGCGCGCCCCGGAGCGGGCCGCGGCGCGGCTCGTCGAGATGGGCGTCGAGATCGCCTGCGTGACGCTCGGCGCGGCCGGCGCCCTCGTGCGGCGCGGCGGTGACGTCGTCCGGGTGCCGGCGGAGCGCGTCGAGGCGGTGGACACGACCGGCGCGGGGGACGCGTTCGTCGCCGGGTTGCTCTCGGTGCTCGCGCGGAGCGGCCCGCCGGGCGCCCTCGCGCGCGCCGATCTCGAGCGCGCGGCGGCGTTCGCGTGCCGCGTCGCGGGACGCGTCGTCGGGCGTCTCGGAGCGGTCGCGGGACTGCCCCGCGCGGGCGAGATCTCCGATTGACTTCGGGGCCTTACGGCCCTACCGTGCCGGTTCCCGAAGCCCGGAGGCCGCGCGCCTCACCGCGCGAACCCGAGGAGAAGACTCGTGTATTTCCAGGACCTCATCCTGAAGCTCCAGTCTTACTGGGCGAGCCGGAACTGCATCCTCGCGCAGGGGTACGATCAGGAGGTCGGCGCCGGGACGATGAACCCCGCCACGTACCTGCGCGTGCTCGGTCCCGAGCCCTGGAACGTCGCGTACGTGGAGCCCTCGCGGCGCCCCGCCGACGGCCGCTTCGGCGAGAACCCGAACCGCCTGTACCAGCACCACCAGTTCCAGGTGATCCTGAAGCCGAACCCGCCCGACGTTCAGGAGATCTACCTCGGGTCGCTGAAGGCGATCGGGATCGATCCCCTCGAGCACGACCTCCGCTTCGTCGAGGACGACTGGGAGAGCCCGACGCTCGGCGCCTGGGGCCTCGGCTGGGAGGTCTGGTGCGACGGGATGGAGATCACCCAGTACACCTACTTCCAGCAGGCCGGCGGGTTCGAGGTGCGGCCCGTCGCGGCCGAGCTCACCTACGGGCTCGAGCGGATCGCGATGTACCTGCAGGACGTCGAGAACGTCTTCGACGTCGAGTGGGTGAAGGGCGTCAAGTACCGCGAGGTCTTCCACCGCAACGAGGTGGAGATGAGCGAGTACTCGTTCCGCGCGTCGGATCCGAAGATGCTGTTCGGGCTGTTCGACACCTACGAGGCGGAGTGCAAGCGGCTCATCGGCCTGAAGCTGCCGCTGCCGGCGTACGACTACTGCCTGAAGTGCTCGCACGCGTTCAACAACCTCGACGCCCGCGGCGCGATCAGCGTCACGGAGCGCGCGGCGTACATCGGGCGCGTCCGCGCCCTCGCCCACGAGTGCGCGAAGGGGTACCTCGACTCGCGCGAGACGCTCGGGTTCCCGCTCCTCCCGGCGGCCCAGCGGAAGAAGGCGGTGGAGGCGGCGCGGGCGGCCCGCGAGGCGCGGGAGGCGAGGTGACCATGGCGGACCTTCTGGTGGAGATCGGCGCGGAGGAGATCCCGGCGGGCTTCGTGCCGGTCGCGCTCGAGCAGCTCGAGCGCGACCTCGCGAAGGCGCTCGACGACGCGCGGCTCGGCCACGGCGAGGTGAAGGCGGCCGGCACGCCGCGCCGGCTCGCGGTGTGGGCGCGCGACGTCGCGCCGAAGCAGGGCGACGCGAGGACCGAGGCCTTCGGGCCGCCGGTCACGCAGGCGTTCGACGCGGAGGGGAAGCCCACCCAGGCCGCCCTCGGGTTCGCGAAGAGCCAGGGCGTCGACGTCGCGGCCCTCGAGCGCAAGCAGACGCCGAAGGGCGAGCGCGTCGCGGTGACCCGGATCGAGAAGGGGCGCAAGGCGGAGCAGGTGCTGCCCGCGCTCGTCGAGCGGCTCATCGCCGGGCTCAGGTTCCGCAAGTCGATGCGCTCCCGCCACGACGACGTCACGTTCGCGCGGCCGGTCCGGTGGATCGTCGCGCTCCACGGCGGGCGGCCGCTCAAGGTCCGCTTCGGCGAGGTCGTCTCGGGCTCGGTGACCTACGGTCACCGCTTCAAGGCGCCGAAGGCGATCCGGCTCACCGGGAAGCCCGAGGACTACGTCGCGAAGCTCCAGAAGGCGTTCGTCGTCGTGGATCCGGTCGCGCGCCGCGCCCTCGTCGAGCGCGAGGTGGCGAAGGCGGCGAAGGCCGCCGGCGGCCGCGCCCTCGAGAACCCCGGCCTCGTCGACGAGGTGACGAACCTCGTCGAGTTCCCGACGGGCATCCCCGGCGAGTTCGAGAAGCAGAACCTCGACCTGCCGGCGGAGGTGGTCATCTCCGAGATGCGCAGCCACCAGCGCTACTTCGCGGTGGTGGACGGGGCGGGGAAGCTCAAGAACCGCTTCGTCGCGGTGGCCGGCACGCCGGTGAAGGACCCGAAGGTCGCGCGGCACGGCTACGAGCGCGTGCTCCGCGCCCGCCTCGCGGACGCGCGGTTCTTCTTCGAGGAGGACAAGAAGAGGAAGCTCCGCGATCGGATCGAGGCGCTCGGCCGCCGGACGTACCAGGCGAAGCTCGGGAGCGAGCTCGACCGCACGAACCGGATGGCGGCCGTCGCGAGCGCCCTCGCGCGCGCGCTCGGGAAGGAGGCGCTCGTCGCCGACGTCGTCGAGGTCGCGCGGCTCGCCAAGACCGACCTCACGACCGGCATGGTCGGCGAGTTCCCCGAGCTCCAGGGCATCATGGGCGCGCACTACGCCCGGATCGAGGGGATGAAGCTCGAGATCGCCGACGGCATCGAGGACCACTACCGGCCGGTGGGCGCCACCGGCGAGCTGCCGCGCGGCGACCTCGGCGCGCTCGTCGGCCTCGCCGACCGGCTGCACCAGCTCGTCGGGATCGTCGGGGTGGGGGAGAAGGCCACCGGCGCCGCCGACCCGTTCGGCCTGCGCCGCGCGGCGATCGGGATCCTCCGGCTCCTGCTCGACCGGGGCTACCACCTGTCGCTCGCCGCGGCGGTGGAGGAGACGCTGAACGCGCTCGCGGGCGTGAAGCTCGCGCAGGATCGCGCGGTGGTCGCCGAGCAGGTGCTCGACTTCGTCCGCGGCCGGCTCCGGGCGCAGTGGAGCGAGGAGTTCCCGTCGGACCTCGTCGAGGCGGTCCTCGCCGCCGGGTTCGACGACGTCGTCGACGCGCGGCAGCGGCTCGAGGCGCTCGCCGAGGTGAAGGCGCGGCCGGACTTCGTCCCGCTCGCGCTGGCGTTCAAGCGCGTCGCGAACATCCAGGAGAAGGCCGGCGGCCCGGGCGCGGCCCGCGTCGACCCGGCGCTCCTCCGCGACGAGGCGGAGCGCCGCCTCCTCGCCGAGCTCGAGCGCGTCGAGGCGGAGGCCGTCTCGTTCCGCCAGCACCGGAACTACCCCGCGGTGCTGAAGAACGTGGCGACCCTCGAGCCTGCGGTGGCGCAGTTCTTCGACGACGTGCTCGTGATGGCCGAGGAGCCCGCGCTGCGGGCGAACCGCCTCGGCCTGATGCGGCGGGTCGCGTCGCTGTTCGCCGACGTGGCGGACTTCCGCAAGATCCAGGCGGAGCTTCCCCCGCAGGCGCAGCAGCCCCAGGCGTGAGAGCCCCGGGCGTGAGGAGGCACGGAGTGCTCGGGTTCGGCCGTAGGTTGGCGTGGTTCGCGGTGGCGGCCCTCGCCGCGTGCGGCACGGAGGTGAAGCCGCCTTCCGCGCCGCTCGACCGGATCCGGCTGCCCACGGGGCTCGCCGTCCACGACGGCCTGGTCCTCGTCGCGTCGTCGAACGCCGACCTCCTCTACGACGCGGCGACCGGCGGCACCGTCCTCGCGCTCGACCCGTCGTCGCTCGACAGCGTCCGGGTCGCGGGCGCCGTCACGGTCCGGTCCTTCGCGGGCGAGCTCGCCGTCGCGCGCGCCGACCAGCCCGGCCCGGGCGTCCCCGACGCCGAGGCGTGCGGGACCGCGATCACGGCGGCGTTTCCGTCCGCTTCGGCGCTCGCCGTCTTCGGGACGCGCGGCTCGAACACGCTCGACGTCGTCCACGTGGCCGCGGACGGGACGCTCTCCTGCGACGCGCCGGGGGCGCGCTGCGGGATCGGCGCGCCGTTCCGGGATCCCTTCGCGGTCGCCGTCGCCTGCCGGACGGGCCGCGCCCGCGCCTTCGCCGGGTACCTGTCGACGGCGGACGCCAGCGCGCGGGTGACCGAGCTCGACCTGACGACCGGCGCCCTCCGGTCCGTCTCGCTGGGAGCGGGACCCGCGCGCGCGTTCGCGTACGATCGCGAGCGCGACCGGCTCTACGTGGCCGGCCTCGCGACGGGCGCCCCGACCCCGCTCCGCTGGATCGATCTCGCCGGCTGCACGCTCGGCGCGGCGCCCGCGGCCGGCGGGTGCACCGTGGGCGAGGCGACGCTGCCGCTCGCGGGCGGCTCGACCGCCCTCGAGCTCCGCTCGATCGCGCTCGGCCACCCGGTCGACGGCCAGCCCCGCCGTGCCTTCGTGACGGCGCGGCTCTACGACGGACCGGCCGCCGCCGCGGTGGGCGGCCGCAACACCGACTTCGGCGGCCTCCTCGTCGTCCTCGACCTCGTCGACACGGCGGCCGGCGGGGTGGACCCGCAGGTCGTCGCCGCGATGGACATCGGCTTCGGCGCGCAGGACGTCCGCGTCCTGCCCCCGCGCGGCGGGGGGCTGCGCGACGCCGTCGCCGCGCTCACCGGATCGGGCGAGCTCTGGATCTACGACGACGAGACCGGCGCCCTCGCGCGGTTCGGGGCCGACACTTCGTCGCCGGGTGCGACCGGCGCGCCCGTTCTCGGGCACGAGCCCTTCGCCCTCGCGGTCGACCCGGTGAAGATCGGC
>JAHWYA010000162.1 GCA_020028115.1 Anaeromyxobacter sp. | reverse complement strand
CGAGGACCGCGGTGAGGGTGCGGGCGTCCCACGCGCCCATGTCGGCGCGCAGGAGCGCGCCGTCGGCGTCGCGCACCGCGCCGCCGCGGGTCTGCCAGCGGTCGAACACGCCGCCGAAGTCGAGCGCCGCGACCCCCTCGACGTAGTCGAAGATGATGAGGCGGACGACCTGGTCGAGCGGGACCTGCAGCTCGGCGTTCGCGACGTAGAAGTTCCGGCCGATGAGGGCGGACTCGAGCGGGAAGAAGCCGCGCAGGTTGTCCGCCGAGGTGAGCCACCAGGAGCGCTCCCAGATCTGGCTCTTCTCGTCCGGCGAGAACGAGGTCCCCGCGGCGAACCGGAACCCGAGGTTCGCGCGGCGCGCGAGCTGGAAGTACTGCTGCGCGTCGACGCGCGCGAAGCCGTGGACCGCCTCGCGCCCGGGCAGCCAGCCGCCGCCGAGCTCGCCGAGGAGCGAGTGGCCGGCGAGCGGACCGGTCGCGTAGTCGTAGCGGATCGTGTCGTAGCCGTACCGCAGCGTCGGCGAGATCGTGAAGTTCACGCCGTCGTTCCGGAGCTTCCAGTCGGCCGAGCTGGGGTAGACGGGGCTCGGGAGCTCGACGCCGCCGCAGAGGGTCCGCGGGTCGGAGGTCGCGCCGACGGGGAGCGGCGCGAAGTCGGTGAGGCAGTAACGCTGGACGGCGCCGAGCGTGAGCTCCGCCTCGACGCGCCTGAAGCGGTCGAGCGGGTACCGGAGCGCGCCGAGGATCCCAAAGTCGCGCTGCAGGTACGAGAGGTTCGGGTCGAGCCGGTCGATGTTCTCCTGCACGAAGTGGAACCCGCCGAAGACCCACCCGAGCCGCTCGGAGCGGTTCTCGAACACCGCCAGCGCCTGGGTGAACTCGAACGAGCCGAGCACCGACAGGTCCACGAACAGCACGTGGTCGCGGAGCATGTCGGCGAAGAGGATCGCCGCGCGGCCGGCGACCGCGCTCCCCGCGCCGCCGCCGTAGACGAAGCCCGCCTCCGGCCGCCAGTTCTTCAGGGCGAGCGCCTTGTACTCGGTCGGATCCTGCGGGAGATCCATGGAGGCGATCTCGAGGACCTCACCGGACGCGGGCGCCACCGGGACCGAGGGGCTCTCGAGCCAGGCGACCTTCGGGATCTCCACGAGGCGGAAGGTCCCGCCGTAGAACGTCGACGCCCAGACTCCGCGCCCCTTCGGCGAGAGCGCCGGCGCGACGAGGCCGGTCGAGAAGTCGGTGATCTGCTTCGTCGCGCCGTCCTTCAGGACGAACAGGTCGAGCTTCCCGGCCGCGTCCGAGGCGAACAGGACGGACCCGTCGGCGAGCGCGGTGGGGTGCCGGTCCGAGGCCGGCCCGGTCGTGAGGCGGACGCGCTCGCCGCTCGACGGCGAGAGCCGGAACAGGTTCGTGCGGCCGTGGTCGGTCGCGTCCGACGCGAAGTAGATGCCGTCCGCACCCCAGGACAGGTCCTTCTCCGAGTACTGGATGAAGCGATCGCCCCCGGGGGGCCGCACGTCGAGCACCCGGCGCTTGCCCGGGACGACGCGCGGCGGCCGCCCCTCGGCGGCCTCGTGCTTGTAGTCGAGCGTGTAGAGCCGGTCGCCGACGCCGTCCTGCGCGGCGAAGACCACGACGTCCGCGCCGACCGCCGCGATCGAGTACTCGATGGGGTGGAGCGACTCGACGCCGGGCACGCTGTCGGCGGCGATCTCGACCGCGCCCTTCGGGTTCCGCAGGTCGACGAGGTAGAGGCGCGCGCGGCCGCGGCTGCGGTCGATGCCGCGGACGACGGCGACCGTGCCGTCGGGCGAGGTGACGAAGTCCTCCGGCTCGTGCGGGAGCCCGCGGACCTCGCGGACCTGCGGGAGGTCCTGCTTCGCCCGGAGGTACTCCGGGTAGTAGCGGCGCTTCATCCACGCCCGCCACCGGCCGTCGACCTGCTCGAGCGGCTCGTTCAGCACGCGCCGGACGAGCGCGCCGAAGGTCCGGACCTGCGACGGCGCCTGCCGCGTGTCGGCGGCCTCGGTGAGGAGGTAGGCGTTCTCGAGGAACGCCTGGATCTTCTCGGCGCCGTAGGTGTCGGCGATGAACGCGATCCGCGCCTGGCCGAGCTTGTAGGTCTGGATGTAGCCGCGGATCCGGTCCTCGGCGAACGGCAGGACCTCGTACGCCTTGCTCGGGTCCGGGTTCCAGACGAGGTCGCGCAGGTACAGGTCGGTCTCGCTGTCGATCCCGCCCTTCGAGTAGTACTCGGCGATGCCCTCGATGAACCAGAGCGGGAGGAGCTCGATCGGCGCGTTCGCCCCGTCGCCGCCGCCCTGCTCCTTCAGCTTCTGGATGGTGAACTGGTGCACCATCTCGTGGGTCGACACCTCGGCGAACTTCGCGTGATCGCCGAAGTACGGGACCGCCATCTTGAGGTCCTCGGGCGACGTCACGCCGAGGACCGACTCGCTCACCTGGAAGACGTTCTGGGCCTGGAACTCCCGCTGCGTCGCGTAGAGGATGTAGGGGATCCGCTTCGTCGGGTTGTAGTGGAACTGATCGACCAGCCGCGCGAACGCGCTCTGGATGGCCGGCAGCGCGCGCCGCGCCTGGGCGGTCTCGTTCCGGTAGTAGTACAGGCGGATCGCGCCCTTGCCGCCGCCGGGCGGCGGGACGTCCACGTACTGCCACTCGAAGTCGTACCAGGCGACCTGGTTCTGGCCGGGGCGCTCGGGGAGGACGACGAGCTGCTCGAACGGGCTCTTCTTCGCGTCGCGGAGGGCGTCGAGCGTGCGGAAGGAGTCACCGAACCCCGGCGGGCGCCCCTGGAACTGCGGGGCCGCGGCGAGCGGCAAGGCGGCGGCGAGGGCGGCGACGAGCTTCTTCATGGGTTTCAACGGTACGTAGGCCGTCCCCGTGGGGCGAGCAACCGGAAGGATACTGCCTCGCCCGCCCGCCCGCTCCGGTACTACCCACGGTGAGCGCGTCCGGGGTGGGTCGAGGTGCGCGGCGCCGTCACCCGGTCCGGATCGGGTGGGGCACGCCCGCGACGACGAGCACGAAGCGGCCCGAGCCGGGCGGGCTCTCCTCGAGCACGAGGCCGAGCGCGATCTGGGCGGGGCGGGTGAAGCGCGCCGCGTGACCCCCCTTCACGACGCAGCGGAGGACGCCGTCTGCCCCGACCGTGAGGGTCGCGGGATCGAGCGGCTCGCGCGAGCCGTCGGAGAGGAACAGCCACGGCGTACCGGCGGGGCCGTCGAGGACGCCCCGCACCGCGTACGGCGCCGCCGCGATCGCGACGTAGGCGCTCTCGCGCCCGATGCGGACGAGGTACCGGCCGTCGCCGGTCCGCTCGAGCGAGCGCCACAGGACCTCGAGCGTCCGGGCGTGGGTGATGGGCTCGCCGCGGTGGAGGAACCGGCCCTCGTCGTCGATGGAGAGGCCGCTCTGGGTGCGCAGCAGCTCGAGGGCGTCCTCGTCCACGGGGCGATCATGTCGCGGCGCCGCCCTCGCCGCTACCGCGTCGCGACGCGGAGCAGGTTCAGCGCCTCGTACGCCGCGGTCAGCCGGATGCGGTCGCGGTCCCCTCGGTAGAGCCGCTGGACGTGCTCGGTCCCGCGCGGCCCCGCGAGCGCGAGGTGGACGGTCCCGACCGGCTTCTCCGGGGTCCCGCCGGTCGGGCCGGCGATGCCGGTGATCCCGACGCCCCAGGTCGCCGCCGCGGCGGCGCGGACGCCCTCGGCGAGCGCCCGGGCGACGGGCTCCGAGACGGCGCCGTGCTCGGCGAGGAGCGCGCCCGGGACGCCGGCCAGCCGCTCCTTCATCGCGTTCGCGTAGGCGACGACGCCGAGGTCGATGACGCTCGAGGCGCCCGGGACGCGCGTGACGAGCTCCGCGACGAGCCCGCCGGTGCAGCTCTCCGCGAGCGCCACCCGCTCCCCGCGCGCGGCGAGGCGCGCCACGACGATCGCGGGGAGCTCGTCCTTCCCCTCGCCCCAGATCGCGTCGCCGAACACGGCGCGGACCGCCGCGGCGATCCGGTCCGACCGCGCGCGGGCGTCCGGCCCGGGCACGGACCACTTCACGTGGATCTCCGGCCAGTGCGCGCGGAACCCGAAGCGGACCCCGGCGTTCGCCGGGTCGTCCATCACCGGCCGCATGGCGTGGTCGGCGTGCGACTCCGGGACCCCGAACAGCTTCACGAGGTGCGACGCCGGCACGTCCCCGAGGCGCGCAGCGATCCGCGGCAGGAGCCACTCGTCGGCGAGCCCCCTGAACTCGACCGGCACGCCGGGCAGGCACACCACCTCCGCGCGCCCCACGCGGACGGAGAACCCCGGGGCGGTGCCGAACCGGTTCGCGACGATCGCGGCGCCGCGCGGGAACCGCGCCTGCTTCGCGTTGTTCGGGGTCATCGTCCGGCCGAAGCGGCGGAACCGCTCCTCGATGGCCCGCAGCGAGGGCTCGTCGAGCTCGAGCGGCACCCCGAGCACCGCCGCGACGGCCTCGGTCGTGAGGTCGTCCTCGGTGGGGCCCATCCCGCCGCTCACGACGACGAGCTCGGCGCGCGCGGTCGTCTCGCGGAGCGCGGCGTCGAGGTCGACGCGGTCGTCTCCGACGAGCGTCTTGCGGCGGACCATGACGCCGAGGTCCCAGAGCCGGTCCATGAGCCAGGCCGAGTTCGTGTCGACGACCTGCCCGGTGAGGAGCTCGTCCCCGGTCGACAGGATCTCGACGTGCAGGCTCACGGCAGGATTCCGAAGGCGCGGAGGGCCTGGAGCACCACCCACGCCCAGACGCCGGCGGCGACGTCGTCCATGACCACGCCGAACCCGGTCTTCACGCGGTCGAACCTCGACGCGGGCCAGGGCTTCGTCACGTCGAAGATCCGGAAGGCGATGAAGCCCGCGGCGACCGCGGCCCAGGAGAACGGCACGAGCGCCATCGTCACGAGGTACCCGGCGACCTCGTCGACGACGATCGGCGACGCGTCCGCGACCTGCCAGTAGCGCCCCGCGCGGTCCGCCGCCACGATGGCGAGCGCGACGACCGCCGCCGTCACCGCGAGGTAGGCGAGGGGCGGGAGGTGACGGAGGGCGAGGTAGAGCGGGATCGCGCCGAGCGTCCCGAACGTGCCGGGGGCGACCGGGGCGTACCCGCACGGGCCCCAGGCGGCGAGGAGGACCCACGGGCCGGGCGGCTTCGTGGGGCGCGGCGGCTTCTTCGTCACGAGGTACTACTAGATGTACTCGTCCTGCTCCCGCTTGTCCCCCTCTACGTCCTCGTCGTCCGGCTCGAGCGCCTCGTCGGCGGCGAGCTCGGCGCGGACGGCCGCGGGCAGGGTCTTCTCGTCGCGGGGCGGGCGCGCGCGGGCGATGAGCGTCTCGGCGATGCCCATCGCGATGTACGCGGCCATGTAGACGACCAGCACGAACGAGGCGCGCGTCGCGATGCCGACGGCGACGCCGCCGATCGTCACGAACGCGAAGACGAGGAGGCTCTTCGCGGAGAGGTGCAGGTCCTTGAACGTCCGGTAGCGGATCGTCGAGACCATGAGGAACGAGAGCAGCACCACGACGAGCGCGATCGGGACGCGGGTCGCGGGGTCGGTCGTCGACCCGAACTGGCGGTAGTGCGCGATCACGAGCGCGACGATCGCGCCCGCGGCGAGCGGGATCGGGAGCCCGACGAAGAAGCGGGAGGAGCCCTTGTCGCCGCGCTGCGCGAGGACGTTGAACCGCGCCAGGCGGAGCGCCCCGCAGGCGGCGAACGAGAAGGAGACGAAGATCCCGACGAACCCCAGGGGAGCGAGCGCCCACTTGTAGACGAGGAGGGCGGGGGCGGCGCCGAACGACATCACGTCCGCGAGGCTGTCGAGCTGCACGCCGAAGTCGGACTGCGTCTTCGTCATGCGGGCGACGCGCCCGTCGAACGCGTCGAAGAACTGGGCGAAGAAGATGGCGAGCGCCGCCTGGTAGAGCTGCTGCGGCGTTGCGTCACCGGCGCACAGCACGAGCGCGTAGAAGCCGAGGAAGATCGAGCTGACGGTGAACAAATTCGGCAGGACGAACATCGCCTTGCGCAGGTTGATCTGCACCGCCGTCTCCTTCGCGCGACCTCACCCTCGCCCGGCGGTCGCGTGCCTCCATCGGGGCAAACCGGATGCGCGAGAGGCTGTCACGGGCCGCGTCACTTGTCGAGGGCTCGCCCCCGGATCATGGCCTCTCTCCCGGATCAAGGTGAGGCGGCGCAGGGGGCCTTCACCGTCTCGCCTCGCCCGACCGCGACCCGCGCACCGGCGCCGCAGTCCACCCACATGACCGGGTCCGTCCACCAGCGGTTCGCGACGAGCTTCGCCCGTCCGCGGCTCGCCACGACGAGCCCCGGTCCGCGCCCGACGCAGACGTTCGCGGAGAGCTCCCCCGCCGCCCCCTCGACGAGGACGATGCAGCCGGCCGCCCCGCCGACCGCGTCCACCCCGTCGAGCCGGACCTCACCGCCGGACGCCTCGACCGCGGCGCCGGCGCAGCGGGCGAGCGTCGCCCCCGTGAGCCGCAGCGTTCCCCGGATCACGAGCGCGCACGCACCGAGGAACCCGTGCTCCTCCGTCGCGCCCGAGACGGTCACGTCGAGGCCTTCCAGCCGTCCGCCGTGCGTGACGGAGAGGCCGGTCGGGCCGGGCGCGCGGACGACGACCGCCTCGAGGCGCACGCTCCCGCCCGCGACGGTGATCCCCGCCTCCGTCGACGGGCCGGTGACCGCGAAGCGCCGGAGCACGGCCGAGCCGTTCAGGACGGCGATCCCGGCGCTCCGGCCGCGCGCCGAGCCCTCGTCGAGGTGCGCCTCGCCCGCGCGCACCAGCAGCGCGTAGTCCCCCGCGAGCGACGTGCGCCGCGCCGTCAGCCTGCCGCCGTCGACGAAGGCGCCACACGAGCCGCCCGAGAGCGCGACGTCGTCGAGGGTCGCGACACCGCCGCCGAACACCTTGAGTCCGCAGCGGGCGGGGCCGGCGCGGAGCGAGAGGCCGGCGAGGGACAGGCTCCCCTTCGCGATCGCGCCGTCCTGGCCCTCGGCGGGCTCGACGACCGTCACGCCCGCGCCGGCGCCCTCGATCCG
>JAHWYA010000161.1 GCA_020028115.1 Anaeromyxobacter sp. | reverse complement strand
TACGAGGCCGCCCGCAAGCTGTCGGCCGCGGTGTACGACCGGCTCGAGAAGGTCTTCGGCGCGAGCCACGACCGCGCGAGCGACGTCCTCGCGGCGGGCCGCGGGGACTGCACCGAGCACACCGTCCTCCTCGTCGCGCTCGCCCGATCCCTCGGCATCCCGGCGCGGCCGGTCCACGGGCTAGTCTACGCGCAGTACGGCGACGGCGCGCACGCGCTCTACTGGCACGCGTGGGCGGAGGTCCGGAGCGCCGGCGAGTGGATCCCGCTCGATCCGACCTTCGGCCAGCCCGTCGCCGACGCGACGCACCTCGCCCTCGGCACCGGGACGCAGGTGGACACGGTCGGCCTGCTCGGCGCGCTCAAGGTGGTCGGGGTGGAGGTCCGCGAGGCGAAGTGAGTAGGATGCCGGTCCCGGCACGACCCCCTTCTCCCCTTTGGAGCCCGCATGAACGGCCTCGATCACGTCGCCATCCTCGTCTCCGACCTCGACGCCGCGGTGAAGCTGTACCGCGACGTCTACGGCCTCGAGCTCGCAGAGATCGAGGAGGTCCCCACGGAGAAGGTCCGGGTCGCGATCTTCGGGCACGGCCGCGGCCGCATCGAGCTCGTCTCGCCCGCGGGGCCGGACAGCCCCATGGCGAAGACGATCGAGAAGCGCGGCGAGGGGCTGCACCACGTCTGCCTCGAGGTGCCCGACATCGAGAAGGCGATGGCCGCGCTGAAGGCGCAGGGCGCGCCGCTGCTCGACGAGAAGCCGCGCCCCGGCGCGGGCGGGTCGAAGGTCGCCTTCGTGCACCCGAAGGGCAGCCGCGGCGTCCTCGTCGAGCTGAAGCAGGGCAAGTAGCCGCGTTCCCAGGCGCTTGACCGCCCGCAGGGCGCGTGCTGTAAGAGCGCGGGCCTCCGGGCTCGCCGCTCTCACGGAAGGGGTCCTGCATGTCCCGCCTCGCCGCCGCGCTCGCGGCCCTCGCCCTCGTCCCTGCCGCGGTCCGCGCGCAGCCCGAGAAGAAGCCCGACGACGTCGACGCGAAGACGCGGGCGGCCATCGAGCGGGCCGTCGAGAAGGCGAAGGAGGACCTCCGCAACGAGGTCCGCGCCGAGCTGCAGGGGGCGCAGTCCGCCGCCGAGTTCCTCGGCGCCGTCGCCCCGGGCCCGAAGCTCGAGTTCTTCGAGGTGGACGGCTACTACCGCGTGCGCGGCCAGCTCTTCGACCACCTGAACCTCGGGGTCGGGCGCGATAGGAGCCTCCGGCCGCTGTTCCCGATCCCGTTCGACCAGGCCGGCGAGGGGCGCGGCACGCTCGCGACCGCGAACATGCGGCTCCGCCTCGAGCCGACGATGAACGTCTCCGAGCACGTCAGGGTCCGGGCGCAGGTGGACGTCCTCGACAACCACGTCCTCGGCTCGTCGACCTCGAACCTGTACGACGACCCGAACTCGCCGTACCCGGCGACGTTCTACGGCTCGTCGCGCGTCGTCGCGCCGGGCGCCGATCCCCGCCTCGCGACGCCGTACGTCTCGCCGAAGCGGGTGTGGGCCGAGATCCAGACCCCGGTCGGCCTGCTCTCGTTCGGCCGCATGCCGTCGGAGTGGGGGCTCGGCGTCCTCGCGCACGCGGGCGGCGGGATCGACGACGACTTCGGCGACACGGTCGACCGCATCCAGTTCGCGCTGCCTCCCGTGTCGACGCCCATCGGCCGGCTCGTCTTCGTGCCGATGCTCGACTTCGACAACGAGGGCGCGCTGAACCGCCAGCCCTGGGCGGCCGCCGGCGCGGGCCAGCCGTTCGACGCCGAGTCGGGCGACGACGGCCGCACCTACGGGCTCAAGGTCGCGCGGCTCGACACGCCGGACGAGGTCCGCCGCAAGATCGAGCGGGCCGAGACCTCGCTCAACTACGGCGCGTACTACGACTACCGGACGCAGCGGTACACGTACCCGGACTGGAACGCCGCCGGCTTCGACGCGGACCTCGCCGCGAGCACCGGGACGGCCGCGGCGGTCCACCGCGCCGCGTACGTCCACGTCCTCGACGTGTGGTTCCGCTGGCTCTCCGCGCGCTGGCGGATCGAGGGCGAGCTCGCCGGCACCTACGGCTCGGTCGGCGATCCGCGGAGCGACCCCACCCAGCCCGCGGTGCCGAAGCTGCTGCTGCGGCAGTGGGGCGGCGCCCTCGTCGTCGACTACAAGGTCTCGCCGAACCGGGTGACCTTGGGCGCGGAGGTCGGCGCGGCGAGCGGCGACGACGCGCCCGGCTTCGGGAACGTGCCCGCCTTCGGCCCGCAGCCGTTCGGCTCGCTCGAGGGCGCGCAGTGGTCGGCGACCGACCGGACCCTCCGGAACTTCCGCTTCAACCCCGCCTATCGCGTCGACCTCGTCCTCTTCCGCCAGATCCTCGGGCAGGTGACGGACGCGATGTACCTGAAGCCGAAGCTCCGCTGGGACATCTTCCCGGGCCTCGGGCTCGACGTGGCGCTCGTGTACTCGCGCGCACTCGAGAAGGGCTCGACCCCGAGCGTGCGGGAGGACGGGACGGGCGGCTCCAACCACCTCGGCCTCGAGCTCGACAGCACGCTCACCTACACCTCCGGCGACGGGTTCCAGGCCTGGGTGCAGTGGGGCGCGCTCCAGCCGCTCGGCGGCCTCGAGGTCCAGGGCCGCAGCCCCAGCCGCGCCCACGTGCTCGCGACCGGGCTCGCCGCGAAATTCTAGGGCGAGCCGACGTGGCGGGCGCCGCGACGGTCTTCCACGTCACGGTGGACGGCGAGCCAGCGTGCGCGTCGACCGCCGTCTCGCCGGACGAGCGCGTCGAGCCGCCCGCGTGCGGCACGCGCAGCGCGGCGCGAGCGGAGGAGTACGCGGCGGCGCTCCGCGCGCGCCATCCAGGGGCGGTCGTCCGCGTCGTCGCGGGCGGCTGCCCGATGCGCGGCGAGTAGGCGGAGGCGCCGGGCGGCGCTTAGGGGCAGACGGACACGACGAACTCGCCGTCGATCTCGTTGTCCGCGTCGGCGATCATGTGGACGCGGGCGGTGACCGACGCCGCGTCCACCTGCTCCACGATGAGCCGGCCGCGCATCGCGATGCGGTTCGTCCCTTCGACGAAGAACGTCCCGGTCTGCTGCGTGGAGAACGGGTAGTCGCCGGGGACCTTCGGGACGAACACGAGGGCGCGGTCCGCCGTCGAGTACGCGCCGCAGCCCGGCGCGCCGTCGCCGAAGAGCGAGGTGAAGTACTTCGGGCCGGAGGAGAGGGACGCGGTCGTCTCGCCGTGCGCGAACGTCCACGCCTGCCCGCCGATCCGGCCCGCGAGCGGCCGGGTCGAGACCGCGATCGGCTCCTCGGGCTCGTCCGACCCGCCGCACGCGGCGAGCGCGAGCACCAGCGACACCACCCATCTCCGGAGAGCCATGGACACCTCGCGTTCCGCCCGCGCGGCGAGCATACACAGGCGCGCCCCGGCGACCAAGCGAATGTGGGCGGCATCAGCGGGCGGCCGCGGCCGCCTCGAGCGCCGCCCGGACCGCGGCGAGCCCCTCGTGGAGCTGCGCGCCGTCCCACAGCGCGGGCGTGCGCGCCCCGCGATGGGCGGCGAGCGCCGCCGCGTGCGAGTCGAACGCGACGTTGCGGAAGTTCACCGCCTCGAGCAACCGGAGGTCGCGCACGAGCGTCCGCGCCGCCGCGGAGTCGGGCTCGGCGAGCCGGTGGAAGAGCTCGAGCGCCACCGCGACCGGCTACCGCGCGACGACCGCCTTCACCTCGAAGACGGGCTTCGCCTGGATCGCCTTCTTCACCTTGCACTGGTCGGCGACCCGGACGAGCGCCTCGAGGTACTTCTCCGGGAAGCCCGGAGGGACGACCACGTCGAGCTCGACGCGGACGAGCGTCCCTGCCTCGTCGAAGTGGTTCCGCTGCGCGATGGAGATCCCCTCGGTTGGGAGCTCGCGCTTGTGGCAGAACCCCGCCACGTAGATCCCGGCGCAGGTCCCGATCGACGCGAGGAAGAGGTCGAAGGGCGCGGGGGCCGAGTCCTCGCCCCCGCCGCCGGCGGGCTGGTCGGTCCGGATGACGTGCCGGCCGATCTTCGTGTCGACCCGCTTCCCGCCCGGCAGCGTGACGATCATCTCGCTCGACATGGTCGGTTCGTCTCCTCCGGGGGTGAGAGCCCGCGGCGCGCCGAGGGATTCCGGCCTGCGCGGGCACATGCTAGCTTCCCCGCCTCTCATGAGAGCGAAAGAAAAGGCGAAGCCGGTCTCTCGCGCGGCCCTCGCCGGGGAGGCCGATCCCCGGCTCGTCGCGCTGTCGGTCTCCATCCAGGACGACGGGGCGCTGTACGCCGAGGACATCCGCGGCAGCCAGGCGCACGTCACGATGCTCGCCGCGCAGGGGATCGTCCCGAAGGCGGTCGCCCGCCGCGTGGTCGCAGCGCTCGACCAGGTCCGGGCCGAGTTCGCGGCCGGCAAGATCCGGTTCGACCCCGCGCTCGAGGACGTGCACACCCACGTCGAGCGGCGGCTCGGGGAGCTCGTCGGGAAGGACGCCGGGTACCTGCACGCCGGCCGCAGCCGGAACGACCAGGTGGCGCTCGACGAGCGGCTCTTCGTCGTCGCCGCATGCGAGCGCGCCGACGCCGCCCTCGCGCGGCTGCAGCGCGCCCTCGTCCGCCGCGGGCGCGAGCACCAGGCGACGATCCTCCCCGGCTACACCCACCTCCAGCGCGCGCAGCCCGTCTCCCTCGCGCACCACCTCCTCGCCCACGTCGAGGCCTTCGGGCGCGACCGGCAGCGGGTGTCGGAGGTCCGCGCGCGCGCCGCGATCTCGCCGCTCGGCTCGGGCGCCCTCGCCGGGACGACGCTGCCCCTCGACCGCGAGGCGACCGCCCGCGCGCTCGGGCTCGCGGGCGTCACCCAGAACTCGCTCGACGCGGTCTCGGACCGCGACAGCGCGATCGAGCTCCTCTTCGCCTGCGCCCTCGCCGCCGTCCACCTCTCCCGCATCGGCGAGGAGATCGTCCTGTGGACGACCAAGGAGTTCGGGTTCATGACGCTCTCCGACGCGTTCGCGACGGGGAGCTCGCTCATGCCGCAGAAGAAGAACCCGGACGTGGGCGAGCTCGCGCGGGGCCGCGCCGGCCGCGCCATCGGCGATCTCGTGGCGCTGCTCGCGACCGTGAAGAACCTGCCCCTCTCGTACAACCGCGATCTCCAGGAGGACAAGCGGCCCCTCCTCGGCGCCGCGGACGCGGTGGTGCTCACCGCGGACGCCATCGCGGGTGCGATCGACACCGCCACGTTCCACGCCGCTCGCATGGAGGAGGCGCTCGGGGGCGGCGAGGCCCTCGCGACCGACGCGGCCGAGTACCTGGTCGAGCGCGGCGTCCCGTTCCGCGAGGCGCACGAGGCGGTCGGCAAGGTCGCCGCCTTCGCGACCGCGCACGGCAGGCCCCTCGCGAAGCTCGACCCGGCGGAGTGGCGGAGCTTCCACCCGCGCTTCGAGAAGGACGTGCTCCGGTGCTTCGACGCGCGCCGGTCGCTGCGCCGCCGCGACCTCCCGGGCGCGCCGGCGCCCCGGCAGGTGGCGCGGCAGCTCGCGCGCTGGGAGAAGGCGCTGCGGGAGCCGGGGCGGTGAC
>JAHWYA010000160.1 GCA_020028115.1 Anaeromyxobacter sp. | reverse complement strand
GATGGCGCTCGCCCTCGACGTGGTGGACGTGAAGAAGGCGGACGACGAGTTCGTCTCCTTCCTGCCGCTCGCCTGGATCGGCGAGCAGATGATGAGCCTCTCCGCGTCCCTCGCGAAGGGGTTCACCGTCAACTTCCCCGAGGAGCCGGACACCGTCACCGAGAACATCCGGGAGATCGGGCCCGACGTGATGTTCGCGCCGCCGCGCGTGTGGGAGTCGATCGTCTCCACCGTCCAGGTGAAGATCATGGACACCACCCCGTTCAAGCGCTTCATGTACGAGCGCTGCATGCCGATCGGGAAGCGGCTCGCCGACAAGCGCTTCGAGAAGAAGCCCATCGGGCTCGGCGACCAGGTGGCGTGGTGGCTCGCCGACGTCCTCCTCTTCCGGGCGCTGCGCGACCGGCTCGGCATGTCGCACCTGCGCAGCGCCTCCACCGGCGGCGCCGCGCTCGGCCCGGACGTGTTCCGGTTCTTCCACGCCATCGGCGTGCCGCTCCGCCAGATCTACGGGCAGACGGAGATCTCCGGGATCAGCTGCATCCACCACGAGGGCGACATCGCCTTCCACACGGTGGGCAAGCCCATCCCGGGCACGGAGATCAAGATCGACGAGCGGGGCGAGATCCTCTCGCGGAGCCCGTCGGTGTTCCTCGGCTACTACAAGAACGACGAGGCCACCGCGGCCACCCTGAAGGACGGGTGGCTCCACTCCGGCGACGCGGGCTACCTCACCGACGACGGCCACCTCGTGGTCATCGACCGGGTGAAGGACGTGATGAAGCTCGCGGACGGGACCCAGTTCTCGCCGCAGTTCATCGAGAACCGCCTCAAGTTCTCCCCGTACGTGAAGGAGGCGGTGGTCGTCGGCAAGGACCGCCCCTTCCTCACCGCGATGCTCTGCATCGACATGGGCGTCGTGGGGAAGTGGGCGGAGCGGAACAAGCTCTCGTACACGACCTACACCGACCTCTCGGCGAAGAAGGAGGTCTACGACCTCGTGCAGCACGCCGTCGACGAGGTGAACGAGACGCTCCCCGACGCGGCGCGGATCGAGAAGTTCGTCCTCCTCTACAAGGAGCTCGACGCGGACGACGAGGAGCTGACCCGCACGCGCAAGGTGCGGCGGGTGTTCGTCGAGCAGCGGTACGAGGAGGTCATCAAGGCGCTGTACGGCGACGCGCACGAGGTGCCGATCGACACCACGATCCGGTTCCAGGACGGCAAGACCTCTCGGATCCGGACCACGCTGCTCGTGCGCCGGCTCGAGCACGGGAAGGCGGCATGACGGCGACCACCATCCGCATCGCGCTGCTGCGACGCACGCTGCCTGCCTGCGACGGGCGGGCTCGTCGCTGCGCTACTCAACGTACGTCTGCACGTCTCCGTTGCTCGCTCCTCGCGCGCCCGTCTCGGCGACGGCATCGTGCGTCTCGCGACGCGCGCCGCGAATGGAGGGCGCCGTAGCCATGGAATTCCTGCTCCAGCTCACGCTGAACGGGGTCGTCATCGGGTCGATCTACGCCCTCGTCGCGCTCGGCTTCGTCATCATCTACAAGTCGTCGTCCATCCTGAACTTCGCCCAGGGCGAGTTCCTGATGCTCGGCGCGTACGTCTGCGTCTCGATCGTGGGCGCCTACCACGTGCCGCTCTGGGCGGCGTTCCTCCTGACGCTCGCGTTCTTCGCGGTGCTCGGGATCCTCATGGAGCGGCTCCTGCTGCGCCCCATGATCGGCGAGCCGGTGATCTCGGTCATCATGCTCACCCTCGGCCTCGCCTCGATCCTGAAGGCGATCGTCCAGGGCATCTGGGGCACCGAGACGATCGCCTACCCGACGATCTTCCCGAGCGCGCCGGTGATGATCGGGCCGCTACCCGTCTCGCAGGGCTACCTGTTCAGCGTCGCGAGCGTCGGCGTCCTGCTCGTCCTCTTCTCGGCGTTCTTCAAGTACACCCGCGCCGGGATCGCGATGCGCGCCACCGCCTTCTCGCAGCAGGTGGCCCTCTCGATGGGCGTGTCGGTGCAGCACATCTTCGCGCTCGCGTGGTCCATCGCCGCGGTGGTCTCCGCGGTCGGCGGCGTGCTCCTCGGGGGGATCCGCGGCGGCGTCGACGGCGCCTTCGCCTTCTTCGGCCTGAAGGTCGTGCCGGTGGTGATCCTCGGCGGCCTCGACTCGGTCCTCGGCGCCATCGTCGGCGGCCTCATCATGGGGATCCTCGAGAACCTCGCGGGCGGGTACCTCGACCCGATCTTCGGCGGCGGGGTGAAGGAGGTCGCGCCGTTCATCGCGCTCGTCGCGATCCTGAGCCTCAAGCCGTACGGGCTCTTCGGCAAGGTGAAGATCGAGCGGGTCTGATCCGTCACGGGAGAATCGATGAACTGCGGCCAATTCAGAGAGACGTACCGCGAGGACATGGCGATCTTCGAGACGAACTTCGCCCGGGGCCTGCTCGCGCTCTTCCTCGTGGCGCTCGCCGCCGCCCCCGCGTTCCTATCCTTCTTCTGGATGGACGTGCTGAACCGGATCCTCATCGCCGTGATCGCGGCGACGGGGCTCAACATCCTGACCGGCTTCACCGGACAGATCTCGCTCGGCAACGCCGCGTTCCTCGCCGTCGGCGCCTACTCGACCGCGTTCTTCGCGGGGAGGCTCGGCCTCCCGTTCCTGCTCGTGATCCCGATGTCCGGGCTCATGACCGCGCTCGTGGGGATGGTGTTCGGCGTCCCGTCGCTGCGGCTGAAGGGCCTCTACCTCGCGGTCGCGACCCTCGCCGCCCACTTCGTCATCGAGTTCACCGCGTCGCACTGGGACGGGGTGACCGGCGGCGTGAACGGCATCTCGGTGCCCCCCGCGAAGCTCGGCGGGCTCGAGCTCAGCGGCGATCGCCGTCTCTTCTACCTCGTCCTCCCGTTGACGGTGCTCATGCTCTTCTTCGCGAAGAACCTCTTCCGCACGAAGACGGGGAAGGCGTTCGTCGCGATCCGCGACCAGGACATCTCCGCCGAGGTCATGGGCGTGAACGTCTTCAAGTACAAGCTGCTCAGCTTCGGGGTGTCCTCGTTCTACGTCGGCGTCGCGGGGTCGCTCGTCGCGTACCACGCGAACATCATCAGCCCGGAGAACTTCCCCATCACGGTCGCGATCGACCAGCTCGGCATGATCATCATCGGCGGGCTCGGGTCGATCCTCGGCTCGATCTTCGGGGCGGTCTTCATCACGCTGCTCCCGGAGGTCCTCCGCGTCGGCACCGGCGCGCTCGGGGACACCTTCCCGAAGCTCATCGACCTCTTCGCCCCGCTCAAGCAGGGCGTCTTCGGCCTCGCGATCGTGCTCTTCCTGCTGTTCGAGCCGGACGGGATGGCCGCGCGGTGGCACTCGATCCGCAACTACTGGAAGCTCTACCCCTTCTCCTACTGAACGCAGTCGATGAGAACGCGCAGCGGCAGCACGCTTCACCAAACCCTGGAGGCAGCATGAAAGAGACGATGCGCAGGATCGCGGCGCTCGCCGCGGTGGCCCTCGCCGGAGCCGCGCAGGCGCAGGAGATCAAGGTCGGCGGCATCTTCGACCTCACCGGCATCACCGCCGACGTGGGCAAGCCGTTCGCGACCGGCGTGCGCGACGCGGTCGGCTGGGTGAACGAGAACGGCGGCGTCAACGGCAAGAAGATCAGGCTCGTCGACGCGGACTACGGGTACAAGGTCCCCGAGGGCGTCGCGCTCTACAAGCGGCTCGTGAACGACGAGCAGGTCGTCATGGTGAACGGCTGGGGCACGGGCGACACCGAGGCCCTGAAGGACACGGTGACCCGGGACAAGATGCCGTTCTTCTCGGCGTCCTTCTCCGCGCACCTCAACGACCCCAAGAAGACGCCGTACAACTTCTTCGTCCCGCCCTCCTATTCCGAGGCGCTCCGCGCGTGGCTGCAGTGGGTGAAGGAGGACTGGAAGGACAAGAGCCGCAACCCGCGCGTCGCCTTCTTCTACGGCGACAACGCCTATGGCAAGTCGCCCATCGAGGCCGGCCGCCGGTACGCGAAGGAGATCGGCGTCGACGTCGTCGACGAGGAGATCCTCCCCGGCATCGTGCAGGACGCGACGAGCCAGCTCCTCAACATGAAGCAGAAGGGGGCGGACTACGCCTACACGCAGGTCACGACGCCGAACTTCTCCGCCGTGCTCCGCGACGCGAAGAAGCTCGGTCTCACGACGAAGTGGGGGACGAACGTCTGGGGCTTCGGCGAGCTGCTCCTCGGCGTCGCCAAGGAGGCCGCGGAGGGCGTCGTCGGCGCGATGGCGAACCCGCCGTTCGGCGAGAACGTCCCGGGGATGGCGAAGGTCGTCGCGTGGCACCAGAAGAACCACCCGAACGACACCCATGACACGAACTACGTCCGCGGCTGGTCGTACGTGATGGTGTGGTCGGAGGCGCTGAAGCGCGCCGACAAGGCGGGCAAGCTCACCGGCGAGGGCATCCGCGAGGCGCTCGAGACCTTCAAGGACTTCGACCTCGGCGGCCTCTCGTCACCGGTGACGTTCACGAAGGACGATCACCGGGCGACGACGCGCGTCTCGCTCTACCAGGTGCAGGGCGGCAAGCTCGTCAAGGCGAAGGAGACCGAGCTGCCGCGCAAGCCGGAGTGGCTCGGCCTGTAGCGAACCCGGGGAGGCGGGGCGGGACCTCCCGCGCCGCCTCCCTTCGTCCTCCGCCGGACCCTCGCCCGGGAGATCCATGCTCGTCCTGAAGAACGTCGAGGTCGTCTACGACGACGTGATCCTCGTGCTGAAGGGGCTCTCGCTCGAGGTCCCGAACGGCAAGATCGTCGCCCTGCTCGGCTCGAACGGCGCCGGCAAGTCGACGACGCTCAAGGCCATCTCCGGGCTCCTCCACGCCGAGGAGGGCGAGGTCACCGACGGCTCGATCGAGCTCGACGGGCAGCGGATCGACGCGCTCCCGCCGGAGCAGATCGTGAAGCGCGGCGTCTTCCAGGTGATGGAGGGGCGGCGCGTCTTCGAGGATCTCACCGTCGAGGAGAACATCGTGATGGGCGGCTACACCCGGAACGACCGGGCCGGCCTGAAGCGCGACCACGACCTCTGCTTCGATTACTTCCCGCCGCTCAAGCGGCACCGCAACAAGCTCGCCGGGTACCTCTCCGGCGGCGAGCAGCAGATGCTCGCCATCAGCCGCGCGCTCATGGCCCGCCCGAAGTTCATCCTCCTCGACGAGCCGTCGCTCGGCCTCGCGCCGCTGCTCGTCCGCGAGATCTTCTCGATCATCCAGCGGGTGAACCGGGAGGAGAAGACCGCCTTCCTGCTCGTGGAGCAGAACGCGAACCTCGCCCTCCAGATCGCCGACTACGGCTACATCATGGAGAGCGGCCGGATCGTGCTCGACGGCGAGCCGGAGAAGCTCCGCGCCAACGAGGACGTGAAGGAGTTCTACCTCGGCGGCGGCTCGACCACCCGGTACCGCAACCTCAAGTTCTACAAGCGCCGCAAGCGCTGGCTATAGGCCAGCCCGCGCTCCCGGAAGCGAAGGAGTCCCCATGCCGAACCTGCGAGAAGGCGGCATCCTCGACGCGCGCCTCGAGACGCTCCCGGAGGCGGGGCGCCGCGCCGACCTCGGCGCGCGGCTCGCCGC
>JAHWYA010000159.1 GCA_020028115.1 Anaeromyxobacter sp. | reverse complement strand
CGGGAACGCGCAGGTGCGCTCGAGCTGGTGCCCGGCCGGCCCGACGTCGTACACGACGAGGTGCGACGCGCGCCGGAACTGCTCGTTCACGTGCTCCCGGTCTCCCGTGGCGAACGCGATCTTCATGGGCTCGCAGCGCATCGTCGCTCCTCCTCCCTTGCGTGCCCTGCACCTCGCGCGCCAGCCCGACGAAGCGCGATCCACGCTCGGAGAACAGGGATCGACGAGCGCGTCTCGCCCGCGCGGCGAGCGCGCCCGCGCATCGAGCAGCGGCTGCTTCCACCGCGCTCAGGCGCCCGCCCTCCGGCCGGCTGGAGCCACGCCCGTGCGCCGCCGCCCGTCCCCGTCGCCGTCCCCGTCCGGCCGCGCCCTCGACCTCCCGTGATGGCGCCCAGCCGTCCCGGTTCGCAACGTCACCGAGGGGAGGTAGCCATGCACGTGGAAGAGCTGATGAGCGAGGCGGAGTGCTGCCACGAGGGCGACTCGATCCGGGACGCCGCGCGGCTCATGAAGGACGAGAACGTCGGCTTCGTGCCGATCTGCAACGAGAAGGAGGAGCCGATCGGCGCGCTCACGGACCGGGACATCGCGATCCGGGTCGTCGCCGAGGGCCGCTCGGCCGACGACAAGGTCGAGACCGTGATGACCCACGACGTGGTCGGGTGCCGCGTCGGCGAGGACCTGAAGGACGTGCAGCGCCTCATGCGCGATCACCAGACCTCTCGCGTCATGGTGTGCGACGAGAGCGGCAAGCTGAAGGGCGTCATGAGCCTGCAGGACATCGCCCAGAGCGATACCGAGCACGAGGCCGGCGAGACGCTCCAGCAGGTGAAGAGCGACCAGGCGCCTCCGATCCACTGACGGCCCGGCGGGCGCCCGTTCGTGGTTGCGTCCTCCCGGTGGGCGAGACGCTCGACGTGGGCGGGACGATCCGCGTCGAGGCCCAGCGGCGCTAGGCGCCGGGCGTCACGAGGCGCCGTGCCACCACGTCGTGGTTGAGCCACCGCACCGGCGCGGACGGCTCCCACGCGGCGTCGAACATGAGCCGGCCGACGGCGGCGACGACCGCCCGCGACAGCTCCGCGCAGACCGGGTTCCTCGGATCCGCGCTCAGGGCGAGGAGCTCGGCGGAGGCGGCGAGCATCGCCTCCATCTGCTCGGGCGTCGAGTGCTGGGGCCACGTCGCGAGCTCGCGCAGCGGCGTCAGCTCGGGGGCCGCGAGGTACCGCTCCGCGCGCTCGAGGTGCGCCTCGAGCGTCGCGCCCTCCCGCACGAGCGCCCGGCAGCGCGCCTCGACCTCGGCGGGCACCGGCGAGCCGGGCCCCTCGCGCCGGAGCGCGGCGAGCAGCGGGTAGAGCGCGACCTCGACGCCGAGGAAGAGCGCGCTCGAGTTCGTCCAGGTCTCGGGCGCGTCGAACACGGTGCAGCGGACGCCTTCGTTCCAGGCGTCCTCCGCGGCCCGCTCGAGCGCCAGCTTCGCCCAGCCCTGCAGGTACGGCACGTAGCTCTGCCACGTGTAGCGGCCGCCGACGAGCACCTCGCAGCCGTGGTAGCCGTACGCGACGTACCGCACGCGGCCCGCCCGCGCGCGGAGCGGCGCGGTCGCGGCGACGAGGCGCTGGAAGGTGCGCGACGTCACCTCCTCGAACCCGGCGGCCCACAGCTTCCCGAGGTCGCTCCCCCACAGCGCCGCGGACGGGACGAGCTTCTCGCCCGTGCCGCGGAACACGCGCGTCATGAGCGGCATGACCGAACGCGCGCGGGGGAAACCGCCCGCCATCGTGTGGACGAGGAGGACGTTCGCGCCCTTCGGAACGGCCCGCTCCAGCTCCTCGGCGAACGTGGCGGCGTTCCGGTCGAAGCGCCGCGCGCCCGCCTCGCGCGAGCGCGTGACGGCGTCCCAGTCGAGCCTGAAGCTCTCCCAGTCGCCGGCCTTCAGCCCCTTGAGCTGGTCCACCGGCGTCGGCCCGCCGCCGTCGGCCGGCTCGAGGTCGAAGCCCGCCTCGAGCGGGACGTTCACGATCCGCCCGCCCAGGCTCGCCTCGGCCTGCGCGAGTTCCTCGGGAGCGAGCGCGCGCAGGGCGCCGTCCGCGTCGCGGCGTCCGACGGTCGCGCCGACGATCGTCATGCCCGCGCGCCGCGCCTCGTCCACGATGCCGTTGGCGTAGCCGCGGCCGAACAGCTCGCCGAGGACGACGAGGACGTCCCCCGGACGCCAGCCGGCTTTCGGGGGGAGGTCGCGGAGCGGGGTGTAGGGCACGTTCTCTCCGGAGTGCGCGCGGGCGGTGGGATGGGCGCGGCCGGAAGGACTCTCATGCCGCGCGGCGCTCGCGCAACTGCTCTTCGCTCTTCCGAGTGACCTCGAACGAGGCGCGGCTCTTTGCCCACCGCCCCAGCGGGATGCGATCGGAAGACGCTCCTCCGCGGATGATGGCGGCCTGCCGGAGGACCGCATGAGCGACCGGATGGCGAAGCTGATCTTCTGGGTGGGGACGCTGTCGTCCCTCGCGCTGTTCCTCGCCCTGACGTTCGACACCCATCGCAACTTCGACGCGCTCACCCATGCGGACCGGATCGACGAGCGCGTGGTCGCGGGCAAGCGGGCCTTCGAGCGCCACAACTGCAACGACTGCCACACGATCCTCGGGTTCGGCGGCTACTACGCGCCCGACCTGACGCGCGTGTACACGCGCGTCGGCGACGAGACGATCCGCAGCCGCATCGAGCGGCCGGAGGTCGTGCTCGCGGCCTCCTACCGCAAGATGCCGCAGCAGCACGTCCCGCCCGCCGAGATCGTCGCGATGATCGCGTTCTTCCGCTGGACGTCGGAGATCGAGAACGGCGACTGGCCGCCGCACGACTCGGAGGTCCGGTGGAAGTCGTCCACGCGCCGGCTGCTCGCCGGCGCCGTGATGAGCCCGGGAGCCGCGCTCGTGAACCAGGAGAATTGCCTCGCGTGCCACGCGCTCGGCGACGCCGGCGAGCGGACCGGACCTCGCCTCGAGTACATCGGGGCGCGCCGCAGCCCGCAGTACGTCGCCGAGTACCTCGCCGACCCGCAGCGGTTCACGCCGGGGACCTCGATGCCGGGGTACGGGCAGCTCCCCGAGCCGCAGCGCCGGGCGCTCGCGGAGTTCGTCGCGACGCTCGCCTCGAGCAGGAGGGAGACGCCGTGAGATACGAGAGCCAGCGGGTCGCCTACCCGTACTTCGTCGTCGCGCTCCTGCTGTTCGGGCTCCAGCTCGTCCTCGGGCTGTGGCTCGCGTTCAACTACTTCTTCACGGTGCCGCAGGCGATCGTGGACGTGTTCCCGTTCGCGACCGCCCGCGCGATGCACACGAACCTCCTCGTGCTGTGGCTGCTCCTCGGGTTCATGGGCGCGACGTTCTACGCGATCCCCGAGGAGACCGGGTCCGAGCTCGCGTGGCCGAGGCTCGCCATCGTGCAGCTCGTGATCCTCGTCGCCGTCGGGGTCGTCGCCCTCGTCGGGTTCCTCTTCGGCTGGACGCAGGGGCGCCCGCTGCTCGAGATCCCGCGCCCGCTCGATCTCTTCGTCGTCGCCGGCGTGCTCATGTTCCTCGCCAACGTCGGCGTGACGATCATGCGCGCCCGCCGCTTCACCGCGACGCAGGGGAGCCTGCTCGCCGGCCTCGTGTTCCTCGCGGTGCTGTACCTGTTCGGCATCCCGTTCTACCGGAACCTCGCGGTGGACTGGTACTACTGGTGGTGGGTCATCCACCTCTGGGTGGAGGGCGCGTGGGAGCTCGTGACGGCGGCGCTCGTCGCCTTCATGGTCATCCAGCTCACCGGGGTCGAGCGGCGCGTCGTCGAGAGGTGGCTGTACGTCGAGCTCGGGCTGTTCCTGTTCACCGGCATCGCCGGCACCGGCCACCATTACTACTGGGTCGCCGCCCCGAAGTACTGGCTGTGGGTCGGCGGCGTCTTCTCGTCCCTCGAGCCCCTGCCGATCGCGCTCATGCTGCTCGACACCTGGCGGCACATGCGCGAGGCCCGGCGCCCGCTGCGACCGCGGCTGACCTGGGTCTTCCTGTTCGGCATGGCGGTGCTGCACTTCATCGGCGCCGGCGCGTTCGGCATGGCGCACACGCTGCCGCAGATCAACTACTACACGCACGGCAGCCAGGTGACGGTCTCGCATGGCCACCTCGCGTTCTACGGCGCGTACGCGCTCGTCAACCTGAGCTTCTTCTACTTCGCGATCCCGCGGCTGAAGCGGTTCCCTTCGGACGAGTACCGCTCGACGCTGGGACACTGGGCGTTCTGGGTGATGAGCCTCTCGCTCCTCGGGATGAGCCTCGCGTTCGGGGTGGCGGGCGTCCTCCAGAGCTACCTCGAGCGCGTGCAGGGGCAGCCCTACATGGTCGCGCAGCAGCCGATCCGGTTCTGGATGTTCGTCGCGTTCGTGCACGGGATCGGGGTGCTCGCCGGGGCAGTGATGGTGATAGCGCACCTGCTGACGCTCCGGCCCGAGCCGCGGGTCGAGCCCGCGGCGGAGGGCGCGCGCGCGACGTGAGCGGCGGCGCCCTCCGCGTGCCGCATCCAGTCGACGTCACCCGCTTCCGTCCACCGCCTCGCGCAGCCAGGCGGGTGCCCTTCACCCGTCTCCGCGCGCTTCGTCGGCTGGCCAAGTCTCGGAGCCGGCCATACCTCGATCCTGAAGGAGGGATCGGCATGGCGAAGATGATCATGAAGAAGTTCGAGAAGCCGGACGAGACCCGGCCGTTCGAGAAGGGCCGGGCGGAGATCCTCCACCTGGCGGACGGTACGGTGGGCCGCGTCACATTCGAGCCGGGCTGGAAGTGGTCGGAGTGCGTGAAGCCGATCGCGGGCACGGAGACCTGCGAGGTGTCGCACCTCGGGATCGTGCAGGCCGGACGGATGCACGTCCGGATGGACGACGGTCAGGAAGGGGAGGCCGGGCCCGGCGACGTGCTCATGATCCCCCCCGGCCACGACGCCTGGGTCGTCGGCGACGAGACCTGCGTCGTCCTCGACTTCGCGGGGATGGAGCACTACGCGCAGCGCGAGGCCGAACCGGCGCGGCAGTCCGGGCTGCCGCCGTCGCAGCCGGGCGCGTACTGACGGGCGCCTGCCCGCGGCTTCGTTCGAGCCTCGGCTTCCCCGGCGGCGGCGGGATCGTCGCTCGCACGGCCGCTCGGGCCAGGGGGCGCGCGCCGACACAGCTTTCCGTCTCGGAGGGCGAGACGGTGCGAAAGACTGCGCGAGGGGTGCTGGCGCTGGGAATGGCGGCGTTCGCCGCCGCGGTGGCGGTGCGGCGCGCGCGCAAGCGCGCCCGGCCCGGCGCGGGCGCGCCGCGGATCGTGATCGTCGGCGCGGGGTTCGCCGGGTTGTCGGCGGCGCGTGCGCTCGCCGGCCGGGACGTCCAGGTCACGGTCGTCGATCGCCGGAACCACCACCTCTTCCAGCCGCTGCTCTACCAGGTCGCGACCGGGATCCTCTCGGCGGGAGAGATCGCCACGGCGACACGCGATGTGCTGAAGAGGCACAAGAACGTCGCGGTGGAGATGGGGGAGGTGACCGGCCTCGACCTCGTGACCAGGCAGGTAGCGACCGTCCAGCCGGACGGGCGACCGATGACGCTTCCCTACGACAGCCTGATCGTCGGT
>JAHWYA010000158.1 GCA_020028115.1 Anaeromyxobacter sp. | reverse complement strand
CGACGCGGTGGGCGCCGCCGGGGCTCTCGCGCTTCGGCTGGGGCGGGGAGCGGATCGCGGTCTCCCGCCTGGAGGTCCCTCCGGCGCTCGTCGGCGAGCCGCTCACGCTCGTCGCCCTCGAGGGCGACCGCTACCGCGTCCTCGACCGGGCGGGGATCGAGCTCGCCGCCGGCGACGTGGGGAAGACCGCGACCGGAACGGGCGCCGGCCTCACGATCCTCGTCACCGAGCTCGCGGCGGACCCGGGGAGCGAGTTCCGGGTCGGGCGGCTCCGCCGCGACGACGTCATCGACGCGATCCTCCAGGACCTGACGGTCACGGAGAAGGGCCGCAAGAGCGGGATCCTCGAGGTCGCGCTCGCCGGCGCCGACCCCGCGCGCGTCTCGGCGATCGTGGACGGGATCGTGACCGAGCACGTCCGCCAGAACGGCGCGCTGCGTGCCGGCGAGCTCGCGCGCGCGCTGGAGCTCGTCGCCGCGCAGCTGCCGCCGCTCCGCGCCAGGCTCGAGGCGGCCGAGGCCGCCCTCTCCGGCTTCAAGCTGAACGCGGGCCTCGTCGACCTCGCGGTCGAGAGCAAGGCCGCCCTGGACCGCGTCACGGAGCTCCAGAAGAACCTCGCCGACACCGAGGCCGCGCGCGAGGCGTTGAAGGACCACTACACGGATCGGTACCCCGAGATGGTCTCGCTCGCGGCGAAGGCGGCCGCCATCCGCGGGGCCCTCGAGGCGTTCCAGACGCGGCTCAAGGAGCTGCCGGGGACCGAGCTGCGCGCGACGCGCCTGACCCGGGAGGTCACGGTCGCGGCCGAGCAGTACGTCGCGACGCTGAACCAGATCCGGGCGCTGCGCGTGCTCCAGGCGGGGGAGCTGGCCCAGGTGAGCGTGATGGACGTGCCGGTCGTCGCGCGCAAGCCGGTGTCCCCGCGGCCGGTCCCCGTCCTCGCGCTCGCCTTCCTCCTCGGGGCCGGCATCGGAATCTCCGCGGCGCTCGTCCGCGGGGTCCTCGCGACGGACGACGACGACGACGTGCAGGAGATCGAGGACGCCACCGGGCTCCCCATCTTCGCCACCCTCCCGCACAGCGACACCGAGGTCCGCCTCGATCGCCACGCGCGCGGCGGGGTGCGCGAGCCGCTCGCGGGCGTCGCGCCCGACGACGTCGCGACCGAGCACCTGCGGGCGCTCCGCACGGCCCTCGCCTTCCTGATGAAGGCTCGGGGCAACGTCGTCTCGGTCACCTCACCCACGCCTCGGGCGGGGAAGACGTTCGTCGTCTCGAACCTCGGGACGCTCCTCGCGGCCGCCGGGAAGCGCGTCCTCGTGGTGGACGCGGACCTCCGGCGCGGGACGCTCCACCGGAACTTCGGCCTGGCGGGGGAGAAGGGGCTGTCCGAGCTGCTCGCGGGCGCCGCGACGCCCGAGCAGGTCATCCGGCCGACCGGCACCCCCGGGCTGGACGTGGTCGCGCGCGGCGCGCCTGCGGCGCACCCGGCGGAGCTGCTCGCGAGCCCGCGGCTCGACGAGGTGCTCGCCATCCTGTCGAAGCGATACGACGTCGTGCTCCTCGACACCGCGCCGACCCTCGCGGTCACCGATCCGGTGCTGACGGGGCGCTGCGCCAACCTGAACCTGCTCGTGCTCCGCTCGCGGCAACACCCGGTCCACGAGATCGAGCTCGCGCTCGAGCGGTTCGCCCGGAGCGGCGTCCAGATCCACGGCGCCATCGTGAACGACGCTCGGGCGGCGAGCCGGTACGCGGCCGCGTACGAGCCGTACGTCGCCGACGCCGCGCCCGCGTCGGCCTCCGCGGACGGCGGGACCTCGCAAACGGCCGCCAAGTGAGGGGGCGTCCGCCTCCCGCTCCCGCCTCCCGCCGGAGCGCGGAGGTCCTCACCTTGCGTGGCGGGGGGGCACATGATCGAGGCGGTCATCTTCGACGTGGACGGGACGCTCGTCGACTCGGTGGACCTGTACGCGCGGGCGTGGAGGGAGGCGCTCGCCCACTTCGGGGTCGAGGTGCCGTACGACCTCGTGCGGTCGCAGATCGGGAAGGGCGGCGATCAGCTCATCCCGGCGCTCGTGCCGGCGGACCGGCTCGAGGAGGTGCAGGGGCCGCTCGAGGCGTTCCGGGGCCGCCTGTTCCGGGACGCGTACCTCCGGCAGGTGGTCGCCTTCCCGTGCGTCCGCCGGCTCCTCGCGCGGCTGCGCGACGACGGCAAGCGCATCGCGCTCGCGTCCTCGGCCCAGGAGGACGAGCTCGGCCACTACGCCCGCGCCGCCGCCATCGAGGGGCTCTTCGACGCCGCGACGAGCGCGGACGACGCCGACCGGACGAAGCCGCACCCCGACGTGCTCGACGCGGCGCTGCGCAAGCTCGGCGGGCCTGCACCGGAGCGGTGCCGCGTGGTCGGCGACACGCCGTACGACGCGATCGCGGCGGTGCGCGCCGGGATCGTCCCGGTCGGCGTGCTCTGCGGAGGCTTCCCCGCGAGGGCGCTCCGCCGCGCCGGGTGCGCCATCCTCCACCGCGATCCGGCCGAGCTCCTCGCCGCCTACGAGCGGGAGGGAGACGCCGCGCTCGCGGCGCCCGCCGCGGGCGACGAGGCGACCGGCGCCGCGTAGAGCCTAGCAGGACAGCAGGACCGGGATGGTCATCGTCTCGAGCACGGCGCGGGTGGTGCCGCTCCCGGCGTCCAGGAGCCCGTGCGGCCCGAGGCCGTACGCGCCCACGATCGCGAGGTCCGCGCCCTCGTCGGAGGCGCGGTTCAGGATCGCGTCGACCGCCGAGAGGTCGCCGACGAGCCAGTGGTCCGCGTCCGCCGTGACGCCGTGGACCTTCAGGTGGTCGGGGAGGTCGAGCGCCGGGAGCGCCGAGGGCGCGTCGCCCTCGGCCGGGAGCCGGAGCGAGAGCACCGTCACGCGGTCCGCGCGCTCGAGGAGCGGCAGCGCGTCGTGGAGCGCGCGCGCCGCCTCGCGGCTCCCCGTCCACGCGACGAGCACGCGGCGGCCCGCGTCGGGGTAGCTGCCGATCGACGGAACGACGAGGACCGGCCGCCCCGCGCCCGCCACGACCTGCTCGACGAGGCCGTCCGGCACGGGGGCGTCGTCGCCGTGCTGCTGCCCGAGGATCGCGAGGTCCACGCGCCGGCAGCACACCACGGCCGCGCCGATCACCTCCGCGTCCTCCGCGCCCTCGACCGGCCAGAACCGCGACGGGACCCCGGCGGCGCCGCAGGCGGCCTCGAGCCTGGCGCGCGCAGCGGCCGCGGCGCGGGCGACGTTCTCCGGGGAACGCCGCCCGACGAGGCTCGAGCCGAGCGTTTTCGACTCGGCGAAGAGGCCGGTGAGGCGGGCGCCGTGGCGGCGCGCGAGCGTGACGGCGAGCCCGAGCCGCTCGGCCGCGCGCGGTCCGGAGTCGAGGTGGACGAGGAGGTCCTTGAGGTCCATGGCGACGAGCAAAGCACGACGGCGGCCCCGCGCGGAGGACCCGATTTGCCGCACGGGTACCGCCGGCTACATGTGTGGCGCGGAGGTCCCCGGCCGAGACAAGATCCTCCCATGCGGATCGACCTCTCCTTCGGGCGGGGCACGCTGCCCCTCGAGCTTCCGGACGACCTCGACGTGACCGTCGTCCGAAAGCCGGACATGCCGGTGCTGCCGGACGCCCCGGCCGCCGTCGCCCGCGCCCTCGCGAGCCCGGTCTCCGCCCGGTCGCTCGGCGAGGAGGCGCGAGGCGCGCGGCGCGCCTGCATCCTCGTGTGCGACGTCACGCGCCCCGTCCCGAACGGCCTCCTCCTCGCGCCGATCGTGCGGGCGCTGCTCGAGGCGGGGCTCGACGCGGCGCGCATCCGCGTCCTCGTCGCGACGGGCCTCCACCGCCCGAACCTCGGGGCGGAGCTCGAGGAGGTCGTGGGCGATCCGTTCGTGCTCCGCACGGTGCGCGTCGAGAACCACGACGCCCGCGACGACGCCGCCCACGTCGACCTCGGCCCGACCGCGGCGGGCACGCCCGCGAAGCTCGACCGCCGGTTCGTCGAGGCGGACCTCAAGATCGTCATCGGGCTCGTGGAGCCCCACTTCATGGCCGGCTACTCCGGCGGGCGGAAGGTGATCGCGCCCGGGGTCGCGCACCGCGACACCATCACGACGCTCCACAGCGCCCGCTTGATGGCCCACCCGCGGGCGGTGAGCTGCGTCCTCGAAGGGAACCCGCTCCACGAGGAGCAGCTCGCGATCGTGGCGAAGCTCGGGCGCGTCCTCGCCGCGAACACGGTCCTCGACGATCGGCGGCGGCTCTCGTTCGTGAACTTCGGCGAGGTCGTGGCGAGCCACCTCGAGGCGGTGCGGTTCGTCGAGCGGTACGCCATCGTCCCGGTGCGCCGCCGCTTCCGGACCGTCGTGACGAGCGCGGCGGGGCACCCGCTCGACCGGACCTACTACCAGACGGTGAAGGGGATGGTCGGGCCGCTCGACATCCTCGCCGACGGGTCGCGCCTCGTCGTCGCGTCCTCCTGCTCGGAGGGGATGGGCTCGCGCGAGTACGTCGAGGCGCAGCGGCGGTTCGTGGCGCAGGGGCCCGAGGTCTTCCTGTCCGGGCTGCGCGAGAAGCGGTTCGCCGACGTCGACGAGTGGCAGACCCAGCTGCAGACGAAGCCGATGCGCCTCGCCCGCGTGCAGCTCTACGCGCCGGGGCTCTCCCCCGAGGACGCGGCGCTGACCGGGGTCGAGGTGATCCGCTCGATCGGGGAGGCGGTCCTCGCGTCGGTGCGCGAGAGCGGCGATCGCGCCGTCGCGGTCGTCCCCGAGGGACCGTACGTCGTGCCGGTCCACCGCCCCGAGGCGTGACCGCGGGGCGGCGCCGGCGCGACCGCTCGGTGCTACCCTCGCCGCGTGCGGGCCTATCTCTACCTCGCGCTCGCCGCGCTCTTCTGGTCGGGGAACTTCGTCGTCGCCCGCGGCGTGCACGGCCGGATCCCGCCGGTGGGGCTCGCCTTCTGGCGGTGGACGGCGGCGCTGGTCATCCTCCTCGTCGCCGCGCGGCGCCCGCTCGCGGCGCAGTGGCGCACCATCGCGCGCGCTTGGCCGGTCGTCGTGCCGCTCGGGATCCTCGGGGTCGGCAACTTCAACATGCTCGTCTACGTCGGGCTGCAGGACACGACGGCGACGAGCGGGCTCCTGCTGCAGTCCGCCTGCCCCGCCTTCATCGTCGCCCTCTCGGCGGCGGCCGGCACCCGCCCCGCGCCACGGCAGGTCGCCGGGATCGCGGCCTCGCTCGCGGGCGTCGCGGTCATCCTCGCGCGAGGCGCGCCCGCGGCGCTGACCGCGCTCGCCTTCTCCCCGGGCGATCTGTGGGTGCTCGCGGCCGTCCTGTCCTGGGCGATCTACACGCTCCTCCTCGTGCGGCGCCCCGCCGGCGTCGACCCGCTCGCGCTGCTCGCCGCGCTCGTCCTCGTCGGCGTCCTCTGGATCGCGCCCTGGTACGCGCTCGAGACGGCGCGCGGGGGCCGCGTTCGCGCGGACGCGACGACCCTCGCGACGGTGGCCTACGTCGCGGTCTTCGCGTCGGTCGCGGCGTACGCGCTCTGGAACGCCGGGGTCGCGCGCGTCGGCGCGAGCCGCGCCGGCGTCTTCCTCCACCTGATGCCGGCGTTCGGCTCGAT
>JAHWYA010000157.1 GCA_020028115.1 Anaeromyxobacter sp. | reverse complement strand
CCGGAAGGCGCAGGTGATCGCTCCGGTGGCGCGCTGCGAGGCGGAGGCGGGCTGGGTCGAGCGGGCGCGCACCGAGACCGTCCGCGCCCTCGAGAAGGCGGTCCGCGCCGCGGTCGCCTCGCCACCGGAGGAGCGCTGGGAACGGGTGGACCTCGCCCTCCGCCCCGAGGACCGCGCGCAGCTCGACCGCGCCCTCGACATTGCCGGCCGATTGATGGGCGCCGGCACCCCGAGGTGGCAGCGGCTCGAGGCGATCTGCCAGGAATGGCTCGGTACGCACCCCGGCGAGCCTCCCGCGGGCGAGGACGGCGAGGACGTCCCGCCCGCGCTGCCGCCCGACGTCCTCACCGGCCGCCCCGCCGACTGGCTCGAGGTGGCCAAGGAGGCGCTCGAGGCCGAGACGCAGCGCTGGTCCTACCTCGCCCCGATCGCGCCGGTCGCGGCGCCGCGCGGCCCCGACGACGGCGGCCCCGCCGGGCTCGACCTCTGCGACGGCGACCCGGCGCTCCGGCTCGACGCGCGGGTGTGCGAGCTCGCCGCCATGCGCGACCGCTGGGACCTCCTCCTCGGCCACCACGCCATGCTGATGAAGCACTGCGGGCTGTGGCAGGACGCCGGCTTCGCCAGCTTCGCCCACTACTGCGAGGAGCGGCTGGGAATGGCGCCTCGCACGGTCGAGCAGCGCGCCTGGGTCGCGCGCCGCTGCTACTTCCTCCCCGGCCTCCGGGAGGCGATGGCGGCGGGCAGCCTCACCTACGAGAAGGCCCGGCTCGTCGCGCGGGTCGCGGACGACCGGACCTTCCCGGAGTGGCTCCGCCGCGCCGAGACCTCCACCTGCATCGAGCTGCGCCGCGCCATCGAGGCCGACCAGGACACGCAGATGTGTGCGCGCGGGGAATTGACCGTCCGCGTTCCCCGCCGCATCGCCGGGACCGTCCACACCGCCATCCAGGCCGCCCGCGAGGCCGTCTGGGACCGCGAGGGGCGGCGAATCACCCCCGGAGAGGCCCTCGGGATCATCGCCGCGCACTTCATCGCGACCTGGGAGCCCGCGTTGCCGCCCCGGAAGACGCCCTCGAGACGCATCCTCGATCGCGACCGCTGCCAGTGCTCGGTCCCGGGCTGCTCCCGGGCGGCGGTGCACGTCCACCACGTGAGGTACCGCTCCGCCGGCGGCGGCGACGAGCCGGCGAACCTCGTCGGCCTGTGCGCCGCCCACCACCTCCACGCCGTGCACCTCGGGTGGATCCTCGTAGAAGGGACCGCGCCGGACGGGCTGCGGTGGACGATGGCGGCGCCGCCGCGATGATCAGTACGCCGCCGCCAAGACTCCGGGCCCGATGGAGCGCGGCCGCGAGGTCAGGTCGCGGCGGCCCGCGCCGACTCGCTGAGCTCGGTCCGGTCCAGCGTGGGCCCCGGCCGCGCGCCGTCGCCCCGGCGCCCGGCGACCTGCCGCGAGCGGCGGAGGTCCTCCTGCCACGTCCGCTCGAGCGCGGCCGCGAACGGCCGGTCGTCCGCGATGAGGCAGCCCTCCTCGAGCAGCTCCATCGAGAGGTAGTCGAAGTTGATCGACCCGACCACGACGAGCCGGTCGTCCACGAGGATCGTCTTCGCGTGCATCATCGACGGCTGGTACTCCCAGACGCCCGCGCCGGCGTGAGGCCGTCGCCGTCCCAGGAGGAGCTGTGCCGGCCGCTCCGCGAGGCGGGCTGCGAGGTCCGCTACTTCCGCGACCCGAGGAAGAACCCGCGTGGACGCGCGCGCGGGTGCTCACCGGGCGGGCGGCCTGGCCCTCGGCTTCTCCGGCACCCCCGCCATGACGTGCTCGGCGAGCGCCGTGATCGTGAGCGCGGGGTTCACGCCGAGGTTCACCGGGACGGCGCTGCCGTCGGCGACGTAGAGCCCCTCGTACCCGAACACCCGCCCCGCGGCGTCGCAGACGCCGCCGGACGGATCCGTCGCGATCACCGCGCCGCCGAGGATGTGCGCCGTCGACGAGCGGTTCCCGAACACCTCGAGGACGTTGCCGCCCGGCAGCCCGCCGATCCGCTCGGCGAGGCGCGTCGCGATCCGGTCGGCGATCGGGATCGACGTGGGGGGCCGCGGCCCCGCCGCGAGCTCGCTCGCGAGCGCCTTCCCGAGGAGCCGGCGCCGCAGCCGGAGCCTCAGGTACGAGTCGAGCGGCTGCATGACGAGGACGATGGCGGTGCGCGCGGCCCAGTTCCGGAGCCGGTGCGCGCGGAGGTAGCGGAGCGGGTGCCGCAGGAGCCCGCCGAGCCAGAGGAGCCAGCGCGGCCAGGGCGGACGGTCCGGCGTGAGGTGGGTGACGAGCGCCCCCATCGCGTCCTGCCCCTTGCCGTACCGGACGATCTCGACGTGCGTGTGCTCGTCCGCGTCGATCCCGGAGGTGATCGCGATGCCGCGGCTGAAGTCGACACGGTCGTCCGGCGCGAGGGCGCCGACGAGCGCCTCGGAGTTCGTCCGGACGAAGTTCCCGAGCTGCGGCGAGAGCGCGGGGAGGCTCCCGCGCTCCCTGCACGCGAGGAGGAGCTTCACCGTGCCGAGCGCGCCGGCCGCGAGCACGACGCCGCGCGCGCGGTAGGTGCGCCGCTCCTTCGCGAGCCGCGCGGTGGAGCGCTCCGCGGCGACCTCGTACCCGCCCCCGGGCGCGGGGCGCACGTCGGTGACCAGGGTCTCGGGGTGGATCTCGCAGCCGAGCCCCTCGGCGAGGTGCAGGTAGTTCCGGTCGAGCGTGTTCTTCGCGCCGGGGCGGCACCCCGTCATGCAGCCGCCGCACAGCGTGCACCCGGTGCGCGCCGGCCCGCGTCCGCCGAAGTACGGGTCCGGGACCGTCTCGCCCGCCGCGCCGAAGAAGACGGCGACCTCGTGCCTGCGGAACGTCGCCCCGCGCCCGGTCTCTGCCTCGACGACCTCCTTCAGGAGCTCGTCCGCGGGGAACACCTGCGGCGCGGGCGTCGCGCCCAGCATCCGCCGCGCCGTCGCGTACCGCGGCGCGAGCGCGGCGGCCCAGTCGATCCCGGCCGGCCAGCGCGCGTCGCGGAGCACCCGCTCCGGCGGGACCACGAGCGTGTTCGCGTAGACGAGGCTCCCGCCGCCGACGCCCGCGCCGTGCAGCACGACGACGTGGGGGAGCATCGTGATCTGCTGGATCCCGTGGAGGCCGAGGCGCGGCATCCAGAGGTACTTCCGGAGGTTCCAGTTCGACTCGGCGAAGTCCTCGGGGCGCCAGCGCTTCCCCATCTCGAGGACGGCCACGCGCCACCCCTTCTCGGAGAGCCGGAGCGCGGACACCGCGCCGCCGAACCCCGAGCCGATGACGACGAAGTCGAAGTCGAGCACGGCGCCCGCCCTGCCCGTCAGTTGAGGAACTGCGGCTCCGGGACGCTCGCCCCCTCGATCGGCTTCCGGGCGGAGTACCCCTCGTCCAGCGGGTGCCAGTGCGAGATGGCGGGCTCCCCGAACTGCCAGCACAGGAAGGCGGGCTCGCCCTCGACGAGCGCGTAGAAGTCGACGAGGCCCATCTCGACGTCCTTCACGAGGCACCCGAGCGCGTTCACCCGCTCGACCGCGCCCGTGATCTCGCCCGCGAGCCGCCGCAGCTCCTCCGCCTGCGCCTCGCGGCCGGGCGGGAGGGGCGCGCCCTCCTGGAGGATCGCCACCGCCTCGTCGGGACCGCCGAGCGCCTGGATGAGCGGGCCGAGCAGGGACCGGACCTGGGCGATGCGCCCGAACTCGATCTCCAACGTCGAGACGAGCGTGTTCGCCTCCTCGACGGTGAAGAAGCGGGGCCCCTCGTCCATGGTCGGAAACCTTAGCATGGGCGTGTTATAAGCGCGGCCCGTGCGCCGCGGGCTCTCGCGCGCGGCGGAGGGCACGAGAGGGCCATTTCGCGCATGCTCGAGACCGTTTCGAAGGGCTTCAAGGCCGCCCGGAACAAGCTGAAGGGGCGCACGGAGATCACCGCCGAGGTGGTCGACGACGCGCTCCGTGACATCCGCGTCTCGCTCCTCGAGGCCGACGTCTCGTTCGAGGTCGTGAAGCGCTTCGTCGCGCGCGTCCGCGAGAAGGCGATCGGCGAGGTCGTCGACACGAAGGTGAAGACCCAGCGGGGGGTCGTGCGCGTCACCCCGCAGGACCACTTCGTCAAGATCTGCCACGACGAGCTCGAGGCCCTCATGGGCCCGGTGGACACGACGCTCCGCGACGCCCCGCGCGGGCGGCCGACCGGCATCATGATGGTCGGCCTGCAGGGCTCCGGGAAGACGACCACCGCCGGCAAGCTCGCGAGCCGCCTCCTCAAGGACGGCAAGAAGCCGCTCCTCGTCGCGGCCGACGTCTATCGCCCCGCCGCGGTCGACCAGCTGAAGGTGCTCGGCGAGCGGCTCGGCGTCCCCGTCTTCCACGCCGAGGGCGTCTCCCCGCCGGAGATGTGCCGCCAGGCCCTCGAGGTCGCGCAGCGCGAGAAGGCCACCGCGATCGTCTACGACACCGCCGGCCGCCTCGCGATCGACGACGAGCTCATGACCGAGCTCGAGGAGATCAAGAAGGCCGTCGCGCCGGAGAACATCCTGCTCGTCGCCGACGCCATGATCGGCCAGGACGCGGTGAAGACCGCCTCCGAGTTCGACCGCCGGCTCTCCATCGACGGCTTCATCCTCACGAAGCTCGACGGCGACGCGCGCGGCGGCGCGGCCCTGTCGATCAAGGAGGTCACGGGCAAGCCCATCAAGTTCCTCGGCATGGGCGAGAGCCTCGACAAGCTCGAGGAGTTCCGCCCCGAGGGGCTCGCGTCCCGCATCCTCGGCTTCGGCGACGTCGTCGGGCTCGTGAAGGACTTCGAGCAGCACGTCGACGAGGAGACCGCGGAGGCCGACGCGAAGAAGATCCTGTCGGGCGACTTCACGCTCGACGACTTCGTGAACCAGATCCAGCTCGTCCGGAAGATGGGGCCGCTCGGCGAGCTGATGGAGAAGTTCCCGCTCTTCGGCGACCTCCCCGAGGGCTTCCAGTTCGACGACCAGGCGCTCACGAAGATCGTGGCGATGGTCCACTCGATGACCGCCGCCGAGCGCCAGCGCCCGGACGTGATCACCGATGGGCGGCTGAAGCGGATCGCGAAGGGGTCGGGGCGCGGCGAGAAGGAGGTCCGGGACCTCCTCAAGCAGTACAACGCGATGCGCGCGGTGATGAAGCAGGTCGGCTCCGCGCCGGGCCTGCTCTCGCGGCTCCCGGGCGTGAAGCAGCTCATGCAGCTCCGGAAGCTGCAGGGCAAGGGGATGGAGGACGTCCTCGGCGCCGACGCGGCCGCGGTGGAGAGCGCCATGCAGGGCGGGCTCGTCCCGCCCGACGCGGCGCGCGCGATGGGGTTGCCGAAGGGCTACACGCCGCCCATGGCGTCCGGCGCGATGGCCCGCGCCCGCCTCATGGGCTACGCGCCCGAGCCGATCTCGACCGAGACGCCGGCGGAGCGCGAGGCCCGCAAGAAGAAGCGGAAGCAGGAGCGGCAGGCGCGCAAGAAGAACCGCAAGCGCGGCCGCAAGTAGACCGGCGTGCCCGCGCTCCGGCCGCCCTCGTGCGCGGGGAGCGTCTACCCCGCGGAGCCCGCCGCCCTCCGGCGCGCGCTCGACGCCTGGCTCGGCCTGCCCGCGC
>JAHWYA010000156.1 GCA_020028115.1 Anaeromyxobacter sp. | reverse complement strand
GGGGGAGCGGCGGGTATCGCTTTACTTCGAGCGCGCTCTCCCGGACCCTGTGTGGGGGAGGTACAGCTTGCTCCGAAATCGAATTCTCGCGATCGCCGCGATCGCGGTGACCGGCCTCTGCGCGGCGTGCGGCGGCACCGGCGACCCCGGGACGCCCCCAGGACCGCCGGTCCCGTCCGCCTCCGCCTCGGCCGTCGCGGCCACCCCGCCGACCGCGGTCGCGGACGGGGCCGCGAGCGCCAGCGTCGTAGTGACGCTGCGGAGCGCCGAGGGAGCCCCGGTCGCCGGGAGGACCGTCGCGCTCTCCTCGAGCCGCGGGGCGGTCGACGCGGTGGCCCCGCCGACCACCCTCACCGATCCGTCGGGGCTCGCGACCTTCACCGTGCGCTCCACCTCGGCGGGCGTCGCGACCCTCACCGCCTTCGACGCGAGCGACGCGGTGACGGTCGCGCAGACCGCCGCCGTGACATTCGTCGCAGGCTCCGCCGACACGGGACTGTCGCTCGCCGCTGCCTCGCCCGCCGCCGTCACCGCGGACGGCTTCGAGACGTCGGTCGTGACGGTCACGCTGCGCGACGCCCACGGGAACCCCGCCGACGGCCGGACCGTGTTCCTGTCGTCGAGCCGCGGCGCGACCGACGGGATCTCGGCCGCGTCCGGCCCATCCGACGGCTCGGGCCGGGTGAGCTTCGCGGTGAGGTCCACCCGGGCTGGAAACGCCACGTTCGTCGCGTTCGACGCGACGGACGCGGTCACGATCGCGCAGGCCGCGACGGTGACCTTCGAGGTCGGGCCGGTCGTCCCCGCGCACGTGTCCGTGACCGCCACGCCGGCCTCCGCGTCTGCCGGCGGGTCCGTGGTCGTCTCGGTGACGCTGCGCGACGCGACCTCGAACCCCGTTCCCTGGAAGACGGTCTCCCTCGCCTCGAGCCGCGGCGGGATCGACGCGGTCTCCGCCGCGTCCGGCCCCTCCGACCCGGACGGCGTCGTGACGTTCGCTGTCTCCTCCACCGTCGCGGGAACCGCGACGTTGACCGCGACGGACGTCACGGACGCCATCCCGCTCGGGCAGCCGGCGACCGTGACCTTCACCGCGGGCCCATCCGATCCGACCCTCTCGACCATGTCGGCGTCCCTCCCGTCGCTGGTCGCGGACGGCAGTACCTCGTGCACCGTGACCGTGCGCCTGCGCGACGTGCACCGGAACGCCGCGCCGGGACGGATGGTGACCCTTGCCTCGTCGCGGGGTGCCGCGGATCTCGTCTCGACCGCGTCGAGCGCGTCGGACGAGGCGGGGGCCGTCACGTTTTCGGTGCGGTCGCTCTCGACCGGGACCGCCACGCTCACGGCGACCGACGAGACCGACGGCGTCACCCTCGCCGACACGCCCACCGTCACGTTCACCCACGGCCCCGCCTCGACCGTCCGGTCGTCGGTCGCGAGCGCACCCGACACCGTCCCCGCGAACGGCACCGCGAGCGCGGTCGTGACGGTGACGCTCCGGGACGCGAACGACCACCCGGTCCCCGGGATGGCCGTGACCCTCTGGTCGAGCCGAGCCTCTCTCGACGCCGTCTCGCAGCCGTCCGGCCTCTCGGATCCGTCCGGCGTCGTCACGTTCGACGTCTCGTCCACGGCCGCGGGGGTCGCCGCGCTCGGTGCCATCGACGTGACGGAGGGCGTCCTCGTCGAGCAGACGGCCTCCGTCACGTTCGTCCCGGGCCCAGCGTCGGCCACGCGCTCCCTCGCCGCGGCGTCGCCTGCCTCGGTCGTCGCAGACGGCACGGAAGCTGTCGTCACCGTGACGCTCCGGGACGCCTTCGACAACCTTGTCCCGGGCAAGGCGGTCGCCCTCGCCTCGAGCCGCGGCGCGGCAGACGCGATCTCCGCCGCGTCGGGCCTTTCCGATCCGTCCGGCGCTGTGACCTTCGCGGTGTCGTCGACGACCTCCGGGGCGCCGAGCTTCACCGCCACCGACACGACCGACGCGGTCGTCGTCGCGCAGAAGCCGACCGTGACGTTCGCTACCGGCCCGGGCGCCGACTCCCGCTCCACCCTGTCCGCGACCGCCGTCGTCGACGCGAACGGCACGAGCGCGAGCACCGTCACCGTCACGCTGCGAGACGCCCACTCGAACGCGGCCGCGGGGAAGACCATCACGCTCGCCTCGAGCCGCGGGGCGACCGACGTCATCGCGCCCCCCTCCGCCGTCACCGGCGCCTCCGGCGTCGCCACCTTCGCGGTCCGCTCGAGCGCGATGGGCACGTCGACGTTCACCGCCAGGGACGAGACGGACGGGGTCGCGCTGACGCAGACCGGGAGCACGACCTTCCGGGCGTTCCAGCTCTTCTTCGCAACCCAGCCCCCGGCCACGACCACGGCGGGCGTGGCCTTCGCGACCCCGCCCGCGGTCGGCGTGAGGGACGCCGCGGGCAACGCCGACCCGGCGTTCGCTGGCACCGTATTCGTCCAGCTCACCTCGACCGGAGGGCTCCGCGGGACCACGATCGTGCGCGCGGTCGCGGGGACGGCGACCTTCCCGGGCCTCTCGCTCCTGACGGCCGCGACCGGTTACACGCTGTCGGCGTGGGACCCGCCCGACGGGCTCGCCTCCGCGACGAGCGACCCGTTCGCCGTCACGCCCGCCGACCCCGCGCGGACCGCGTTCGTCATCCAGCCGTCGAACAGCGGCGCCGGCATCGACCCGACGCTCCAGGTCGCCATCCAGGACGCGTTCGGGAACCAGACCTCCGCGAGCGGGTGGACCGTGAACGTCGCGATCGGGAACAACCCGGGCGGCGGGACGCTCACCGGCACCACCAGCGCCACCTCGCGGAACGGTCACGCCTGGTTCACGGGGCTCGGGATCTCGGCCCGGGGGAACGGCTACACGCTCGTCGCGTCGGGACCTGGCCTCGGCGGGTCGACCAGCGCGGCCTTCGACGTGAAGGCGCCGCTCCTGATCGGCTCGGGGACCGCCGCGAGCTGCACCGACGCGGCGGTCGCCACCGCGCTCGGCGCGGGCGGCTACTACCGCTTCAACTGCGGGCTCGCGCCGGTGACGATCACTTTCGCCACGACCAAGGACGTCGGCAAGAACGTCGCGCTGGAGGGCTGGAGCGGCCCGGTGACCCTGAGCGGTGCCGGAGCGCGCTCGCTGTTCAGGGTCGCGAGCGGCGCCACGCTCGCGCTGAGGGACCTCACGATCACCCGGGGCGCGAGCACCGGGTCGGGCGGCGCGATCGTGAACGAGGGGGCGCTTTCGGTGACGCGCTGCACGGTCTCGGACAGCTCCGCGGCGACGCAGTCGTGCTCCTGGACGAGCGGCGGGAACGGCGGGGCCATCGCGAACTTCGGGACCGCCGTCGTCGCGAGCTCGACGTTCTCGGGCAACGACGCGTACGCCTACAACCCCCTGTTCTGCACGGCGGGAAACGGAGGCGCGATCTACAGCGACGGCCTGTACACCGCCGGGCGGCTCGTCGTGACGAACTGCACCTTCTCCGCGAACACGGCGACCGCGGTGTACGCCGGCGCGTCCACGAGCGGCAACGGAGGCGCGATCTTCGTCCGAAGCGGCACGGCGCACGTCTGGAGCTCGACGTTCGCGGGGAACGACGCATGGTGCGAGGGGGACCCGACCGACGGCACCTACGGCCGGGGCGACTCGCTGTACGGGAGCGCGTCGCTCCATAACGCCCTCTTCGCGGGCTACGGGTGGCACTGCGCCGGCCCCTTCCTTGACGGTGGGAACAACCTCGACCCACGCGGCTCGTGCGGCGCCGGCGCGGCGAGGGACCCGCTCCTCGACCCCTCCGGCCTTACCACCGCGAACGGCGGACCGACCGCGACGATCGCCCTCCAGCCCACGAGCCCCGCGATCGACGCGGGCGATCCGGCGGCCTGCGCCGCAGCCCCGGTGCTCGCGGTGGATCAGCGCGGGAAGCTCCGCCCCGGCACCGGCGCGACGAGCTGCTCGATCGGCGCGTTCGAACACGCGGGCCGCTGACGCACGGCGCCTAGGAGCGCGGCAGCCGGAACGCGGCGACCACCAGCAGCGCGATGGGCACTGCCGGGGCGAGGACCCAGATCGCGACGGCGGCCTCCTCGCCGGCGGCCGGGTACGAGGCCGCGAGGATGGTGGGCAGGAGGCCGAGCGAGACGACGGCGAGGAAGACGATCCCGCCCGCCTGGAGCAGCGCGGAGAGCCGGCGCAGGCGCCGCGCGCGCTCGGCCTCGACCTCGGGGGAGTCGGGCTCCGGGGAGTCGGGCTCGCGGTCCGGCGCGCCTTCCATCACGGGCCCGAGAGGTAGGTGTACCCCTTCATCACGGACTCGTAGAAGTCGGCGAGGCCGACGCCCTCCTTCGGCCGGATGGCGCCCTCCTTCACCTTGGTGTCGAGCGCCCCCTTCACCCGGCGGAAGAGCTCCGCGGGCTCGTACTGCACGCGCGAGAGGACCTTCTCGACGGTGTCCCCCGGGATGACCTCCTCGATGTAGAAGTCCTCGGGGTCCTCGTCGTCCACGAAGACGTGGATCTCGTTCACCCGGCCGAACAGGTTGTGCATGTCGCCCATGATGTCCTGGTAGGCGCCGGTCATGAACATCGCGAGGTAGTACGGGTCGCCGTTCGCGAGGGCGTGGAGGGACAGCGTCTCGTCCACGCCGTCGACGCCGTCGTTCTCGATGAAGCGGTCGATCTTCCCGTCGGAGTCGCAGGTGATGTCGACGATGGTGCAGTCCTTCGTCGGGACCTCCTGCATGCGGTGGAGCGGCACGATCGGGAAGAGCTGATCGAACGCCCAGTGGTCCGGGGCGCTCTGGAACAGCGAGAAGTTCGCCATGTACTGGTCGGCGATCTTGTCCCCGAGGTCGCGCGTCTCGCGCGGCAGCCGCTTCTTGCCGCGGTTCAGGTCGGCGATCCCGCGCACGAGCTTCCAGAAGAGGCTCTCCACGACGGCGCGCTCCTCCAGCCCGAGGATCCCGAGCTTGAACATCTGGAGCGCCTCCTCCTTCTTTGCGGCGGCGTCGTGGTAGGCCTCGGCGCGGTTCCGCGGCGTCATCCCCTGCACGATGTCGCGCATCTCCCGGACGACCTTCGGCTCGCTCGGCTGCGGCACGGACGCCGCCGCGATCTCCTCGGCCGAGCCGATCTCGATGTGCCCGAAGACGTTCATGATGATGCAGGAGTGGTGCGCCGTCACGGCGCGCCCGGACTCCGACACGATGTGCGGCTCCGGCACGCCCTCGTTCATGCAGACCCGCTGCACGTTGTAGACGACGTCGCCGACGTACTCGTCCATCGTGTAGTTCACGGTGGAGGACTGGCCGCTCGGCGTCCCGACGTAGTCGACCCCGAGGCCGCCGCCGACGTCGAAGTACTCGATGCCGAGCCCCATCTTGCGGAGCTTCGCGTAGACCCGGGCGCCCTCGTTCACCGCGTCCTTCACGACGCGGATCTCGGTGAGCTGCGAGCCGACGTGGAAGTGGAGGAGCTTCGCGCAGTGCTCCTTCTTCGCCTCCTTCAGGATCTTCACCGCCTCGATCATCTCGGGGACGGTGAGGCCGAACTTGGCGAAGTCGCCCGACGAGCCCTCCCACTTGCCGGTGCCGCGGGTTGTGAGCTTCGAGCGGAGCCCGACCATCGGCTCGACGCCCATCTCGTCGCCCAGGCGC
>JAHWYA010000155.1 GCA_020028115.1 Anaeromyxobacter sp. | reverse complement strand
CATCAGCGACTTCACGGGCGCCTTCTGGAACGGCGATTACCTCGGCCATCTGACCGGCCAGTATCGCTGCGCGCCGGAACTGGGCGCCGCCTTCAACGGTGACGGCGAGCTCGGCGCAACGCCAAACTTCGCCCTGGGCACCTGCCCGGTGGCGTTCGCCACCACGCCGCCGTACGTGAACTCGCACGACGTCCCGCTGTCCGTCGGCGGCCCGGCGTATCCCGGCGCGGTGCAGGTCCTCGCCGAGCACGGGCCGGAGCGGACCGAGGCCGCGACCGGGGTCCCGGCCGCGGAGGTCGTCGCCCTCGCGCGGACGCTCGCGGCGGCGCGCGCGCCGTTCGTCCGGATCGGCGGAGGGCCCACGCGCCACGGCAACGGCGCGATGACGGTCCGGTCGATCGTCTCGCTCGCCGCGGTCCTCGGCGCCTTCGGCCGGGACGGCGGCGGCTGCCTCGCGGCGACCGGCTCGGGCCAGGCCTTCGATCTCTCGCCGCTCGTGCGCGAGGACCTCCAGCCCCGCCCTGCGCGGACCGTGAACATGAACCGGCTCGGGTGGGCGCTCGGGCACCTCGACGGTCCGCCGGTCCGCGCGCTGTTCGTCTGGTGCTCGAACCCGGCGGCGGTCGCGCCCGACCAGAACGCCGTGCTGCGCGGCCTCGCCCGCGAGGACCTCTTCACCGTCGTCCACGAGCGGTTCCTCACCGACACGGCGCGCTTCGCGGACGTGGTGCTCCCCGCGACGAGCTCGCTCGAGCACGCGGACCTCTACCGCTCCTACGGCCAGTACTGCGTGCAGCGGGCGCGCCCGGTCGTCGCGCCGGTGGGCGAGTCGCGTCCGAGCTGGGAGCTCTTCCGCGCCCTCGCGCGCGCGATGGGCCTCGACGAGCCGATCTTCCGGATGACCGCCGACGAGGTGATCGACCTGCTCCTCGCGCAGCCGTCGCCGTGGCGCGGCGAGGGGTTCGCCGCGCGGCTCGCGGACGGCAGGGCGGTGGAGCTCGCCGTCCCGCCGGGCCCGCGCTGGCGCACCCCGTCCTCGCGGATCGAGCTCGCGAACCCGCGGCTCGCGGAGCCGCTCCCGCGCCACCTCCGGGCGCATGCGGACGCGGGCGGACCGCCGCTCCGGCTCGTGGCGGCGCCCGCGATCCACACCCTCAACTCGACGTTCATGGAGCGGCCCGAGCTGCGCGCCCGGAACGGCGGGATGACGCTCCGGCTCGCGCCGGCGGACGCCGCCGCGCGCGGCGTCGCCGACGGGCAGGAGGTCGTCGCCTGGAACGACCTCGGCGAGGTCCGCTTCGTGCTGCGGGTGGACGAGCGCGTCCCCGCCGGCGTCGCGATCGCGGAGGGCGTCTACTGGACCGCGCACGCCCCCGGTGGACGCAACGTGAACGCGCTCACCTCCCAGCGCCTCACCGACGAGGCGGCGGGCTCGACGTTCTCGGACAACCTGATCGACGTCCGCGCAGGCTGAGCGCGGCCCCCGAAGGAAGTAGCTCCGGGCGAGCCCCAGGAGCGACCGCCTGCGGCAAAAGGTCCGTGCCTACGCGCAGGTAGCCCCTCTTGGGACGCGAAGATCGCGGGGTGTTTCCCCCGTTCCCTCTCGTGCTAACTTGCGCGCGATCAACCCACGAGGGGACCACCGAATGACCGACTACCGCTACGACAACCGGACCGTCCAGGGGTTCATCCTCTCGGCGATCTTCTGGGGGGTCGTTGGGATCGTCGTAGGGCTGCTCATCTCGATCCAGATGTGGGCGCCGGGGGCGAACTTCGCGCCCTACCTGACGTTCGGGCGCCTGCGCCCCGTGCACACGAACGGCCTCGCCTTCGGCCTCGGCGTCGGGTCGATCTTCGGGCTGAGCTACTGGATCGTGATGCGGCTCTGCAAGCGGCCGCTCCTGTTCCCGAAGCTCGCCCGCGTCCAGCTCTGGCTGTTCAACGCCGGGATCGCCCTCGCGGCCCTCTCGCTCATGGCCGGCCACACGCAGTCGCTCGAGTACGCCGAGCTCGAGTGGCCGCTCGACGTCGCGATCGTCGTGCTGTGGGTGATGTTCGCGGTGAACGTCTTCGGGACGATCGTGAAGCGCAACGAGGAGCAGATGTACGTGTCGCTCTGGTACATCATCGCGACGGTCATCGCGGTCGCGGTGCTGTACCTCGTGAACAACCTCGCCGTCCCGGCGAGCCTCACGAAGAGCTACCACCTCTTCGCCGGCGTGAACTCCGCGAACGTGCAGTGGTGGTACGGGCACAACGCGGTCGGGTTCGTGTTCACGACCCCGATCCTCGCGATGTTCTACTACTTCCTCCCGAAGGCGACAGGGCTGCCCATCTTCAGCCACCGCCTCTCGATCGTCGCCTTCTGGTCGCTCGTGTTCGCGTACATGTGGACGGGCGCGCACCACCTCGTCTACACCCCGCTCCCCGACTGGCTCCAGACGCTCGGCATCGTCTTCACGGTCTTCCTCATCGCGCCGTCGTGGGGCTCGGTGGTGAACGGCTTCTACACGGTCGGCCAGGACTGGTCGAAGATGAGGTCGAGCTACCTCACGAAGTTCTTCGTCCTCGGCATCACCTTCTACGGCCTGCAGACGGTCCAGGGGCCGACGCAGGCGCTCCGCGTCGTCTCGCAGCTCATCCACTACACGGACTGGGTCCCGGGGCACGTGCACATGGGCACGATGGGCTGGGTGACCATGACCGTCTGCGCGTCGGTCTACTACGTGATCCCGAAGATCTACGGCACCGAGATCTTCTCGGAGAAGATCGCGAACGTGCACTTCTGGCTCGTGCTCGTCGGCCAGCTCCTCTTCTCGATCACGATGTGGATCACCGGCATCCGGCAGGGCTGGATGTGGAAGGCGACCGACGCCGAGGGGAAGCTCGTCTACCGGAACTTCATCGACACGATCGCGGGGAACTACCCGTACTGGCACACCCGCACGCTCGCCGGGATCGTGTTCACCGTCGGGATGCTGTTCTTCGTCTACAACGTGCTCATGACGATCCGGAAGGGCCGCGCGCTCGAGCGGAGCGAGGCGCCCGCGGCGCCCGCCGCGGTCACGGTGGCGTAGGGGGGACCGACATGTCCGGCAAGATCTACTCGAAGCCCGTCACGTTCGCGGTCATGGCCACCGTCGCCGTGCTCGTCGGCACGGCCGTCACGATGGCGTATCCGCTCGTCCGCCCCGAGATGCACGTGAAGGTCGAGGGGCTGAAGCCGCTCCCCGCCCTCGAGCTCGCGGGGCGCGACGTCTACCAGCGCGAGGGCTGCGTGAGCTGCCACACGCAGACCGTCCGCCCGCTGAAGAGCGAGGTGGTCCGCTACCTCGGCAGCCGCGCGCAGGAGCCGACCGCGCGGTACTCGCTCGCCGGCGAGTTCGCCTACGACCACCCGTTCCTCTGGGGGTCGAAGCGCACCGGCCCGGACCTCGCGTTCGAGGGCTGGATCAAGCCGTCCGCCGACTGGCAGCGGGCGCACCTCGAGAACCCGCAGAAGCTCGTCGCGAAGTCGAACATGCCCGCCTACGCGTTCCTCTCGGGCGAGAAGGTCGACGCTCCGGCGGTCGCGGCGTCGATGCGGGCGCTGCGCCGGGTGGGCGTGCCGTACACCGACGCGGACGTGACGGCCGCCGGCGCGGACGTCGCCGGGAAGACCAACATGGACGCGCTCGTCGCGTACGTCCTGTCGCTCGGCAAGGCCGTGAACCGCGGCGCGCCGGGCGGGGTCGACGTGGACCTCGCGGCGGCGAACCCGCTCGGCGCCGCCGTCGCGGCCGTCGCGCGCGGCAAGCAGTTGTGGGACGCGAACGGCTGCGCGGCGTGCCACGGCGACGAGGCCCACGGCCAGGACGGCGTCGCGCCGAACCTCGTCGACGAGGAGTTCCTCGGACAGAAGGGCGACCTCCCCGACGCCGCCTACTTCGCGATGATCAAGGGCGGCAGCGAGGTGAAGCCGGCCCTCGGTCGCCCCGGCGTGGCGGACGGCGGGATGCAGGCGTTCGGGTCGGACCTGAAGGACGAGGACATCTGGGCGATCGTCTCCTTCCTCCGGAACCAGAAGGGGCACGAGGCGACGGAGTCGAAGGCCGAGGAAGCGAAGGAGCACCACGAGGCGGCGGAGCGCCGCGCGAAGGACCGGAAGTAGGAGGAGCCATGGCCTTCAACCCCGAGATCGACGACCTCTCCGCCTTCGAGGCGAAGGAGACGTCCCACACGATCCCCGTCGGCTGGTCGCTCCTGTTCTGGGGGCTCATCGCCTGGGGCGCGTACTACCTGTGGGCCTACACGCCCGCGCTCGGCGGCTGGCAGCAGGCGCAGGACGCGGAGGGCGGTGGCGCGTCCGCCGGCACGAACACCCTCATGACGATCCTGTTCACGGCGATCCCGACCGCGGCGGCGATCGGCCTCGCGCTCGCGCAGCGGTCGAGGAAGCGCCGGGGCGCGTGACGTCATGGGGACCGACGTCGCGTACCTGATCTTCGGCGGGACGCTCTGCGTCGCGCTGCTCGCCATCGGCGTCTTCTACTTCCGCCGCCACCGGAAGGAGCAGGTCGAGGGGCCGAAGTACAGGATGCTGGAGGATGACGATCGGCGGTAGCTACAGGGGGTGGCGGCGCATCGCGGGGGCAGCCCAGGCGGTCGTGGCGCTGGGGCTGCCCTTCGTGTCGGTGGGCGGCGAGAGCGCGCTGCGGCTCGACGTCCCGGCGGGACGCCTGCACGCGTTCGGCGCGTCGTTCGCGATCGACGAGGCGTTCGTGGTGCTCGCGGCGACGCTGCTCCTCGCGTCCGCCTTCCTCCTCGTCACGCTCCTGCTCGGCCGCGTCTGGTGCGGCTGGGCCTGCCCGCAGACGGTCCTCGGCGACCTGACCCGCTGGGTCGAGCCGGCGCCCCTCGACTCTGGCCGCGCCGAGCGCGGCCGACGCTCGGGGCGAACGGGCTGGAGGCGGCGCTGGCGCAGGCCGCTCGGGTTCGTCGCGGTCGCCGCCGTGTCCGCCGTCGTGGCGGCGGACCTCGTCTGGTACTTCGTCGCGCCGGCCGAGTTCTTCCGCCGCCTCGCGGCGGGCACGCTCGGCCCGGTGATCGCCGGCTCGTTCTGGGCGCTCTTCGCCGTCCTGTTCCTCGACCTCGCCTTCCTGCGGGCGACGTTCTGCGCGACGGCCTGCCCGTACGCGAAGGTGCAGGGCGTCCTGTTCGACCGCTCGACGCTGGTCGTCGCCTACGACGCGCGCCGCGACGCCGACTGCATCGACTGCGGCGCCTGCGTCCGCGTCTGCCCAACCGGGATCGACATCCGCGACGGGCTGCAGCTGGAGTGCATCGCGTGCGCGGAGTGCGTCGACGCCTGCGCGCCGATCATGGCGAAGCTCCGGCGGCCGGGGGACCTCATCGGCTACTTCCACGGCGAGCCGGGCCGCCCCGCGCGCCCGCTGCGCCCGGGGGTCCTCGCCCTCGGCGCCGCGACCGCGGCGAGCGCGGCGCTCCTCGTCTCCGTGCTCGTCGCCCGGACGCTGCTCGACCTCTCCGCGGTCCCGGACCTCGGGTTCGCTCCGCGCACGACGCCGGACGGCCAGGCCGTGAACGCCTACTCGGTCGCGCTCGAGAACCACGGCCGCGCTCCGGTCACGGTCGCCCTCGCGCTCTCCGCGCCCGGCGCGTCGATCGCGCTCCGCCCCCACGCCG
>JAHWYA010000154.1 GCA_020028115.1 Anaeromyxobacter sp. | reverse complement strand
CGATCTCGCGCGCGATGCGGCGCGCGTCGTCGAGCCGGTCCGGCGCGAGGGACACCGCGCCGACGACGGCGTGCCCGCCGCCGCCGTAGCGCTCGCACAGCTTCGAGATGTCGTGGGGCCGCGCGGGGCGGGCCCACGGGTTCGATCCCACCGAGACCTTCGCGCGCTTCGGGTCGCGCGTGACGACCACGGTGTACGCCGCGTCCGGGAAGAGGTCGTACGCGATGAACTTGTTCGCGCTCTCGATGCCCGAGTCCGCGAGGTCGACCGAGACGACGCCGCCCTCGACGCGCGCGAGCCGCCGCACGACGTCCACCGCCGCCCGGTGGCGCTCCAGGACCGGGGCGAGCGGCGTCGTGACCCACGGCTCGGCCGCGATCTCGGCGAGCGGACGGTGCTGCATCGCCTCGATGACGCGGGTCGGCACCTGGGGGTCCTTCGTCGCCTCGAGCAAGGTCATGATGCGGAGCGCCGGCTCCTCGAGCCGGACGGCGACGGCGGCGCTCTCGAACCGCGCCGCGTCGATGACGTCCGCCCAGCGCACGAGGTCCGCGAGGTCGTCCGCGCGCCACCCGTCCCGGCCGGCGAGGGTCCGGGCGACGAAGCCGGTGCAGCTCGGCGCCGCCGGATCCCAGAACTTCTGCCCGGTCGCGTCGCGCTCGAAGGCGGCGCGGTCGGCGGGCGTGGGGAAGGCGCTCGCGTGATGGTCGAACCACCAGTGAAGCGCGGGCGAGGCGGAGAACCGGAAGTCCACGCAGGCGTTGACGTCCGCGTCGAAGGCGTCCCGCGGGAACGGGTCGCCCTGCCCGTGGTGGAGCGGGGTGAAGCGCACGGCCTCGAGCCGGGCGCCCTCGCGCTCGACGAAGAAGCGCGCGAACAGCGCCGCGGAGGCGCAGCCGTCGAAGCAGTTGCCGTGGTAGAGGACCTTGAGGCGCATCGGGGCGGGGCAATCTAGTGACCCTCGCAGCATAGCGTCAACGAGCGCGTAGGCGCGGGTGCGCCGCCGGCGCGCCCCACCGGGGATCGCGGCGCTGGCCAGCGACCGCGGATCGCCGGTACACTCCCCGCCGGAGGAGTCCCTTGCGAACGAGAGCCGCCGCCGTCCTCGCCGCCCTGGCGCTCGCCGGGTGCCACGCCGCCCGGTACGACGCAGGGCGCCCCGCGTCGCAGCGGCGCTGGGAGAAGACCATCCACTTCTGGATGTGGGGCTTGCAGGGCGACGGCCGCGTCGATCTCGACGCCGCGTGCCCGGAGGGCGTGGCGCGCTTCCACAGCGAGGCGACGGCGCTCGGCTGGGTCGCCCAGGTCGTGACCCTCGGGTTCTGGTCGCCGCGCCGCGTCGTCGTGGTCTGCGCGGACGGCGTGCCGGCGGGAGGCGCGCGATGATCCGCGCCACGGCCGCCGCGCTCGCCGCGCTCGTCCTCTCCGGTTGCTACACCATCCGTTACGAGCGGCGGAGCGCGCTCGCCGAGCAGGGCACGCCGCGCGAGCAGTGGCACCACGCCTTCCTCGGCGGGACGTTCGTCGGCTCGGCGCCCGTGGACCTCCAGTCCATGTGCCCCGCCGGCGTGTCGGCGGTGGAGAGCCGCGTCGGCGCGGGCGACTTCTTCTGGCAGGCGGTCACCGCGGTCCCGTTCGGCCTCGTCCCGCTCTGGGCGCCGGTCTGGGAGCCGACCACCGTCTCGGTCACCTGCGCGCGGCCCGCCGCGGCACGGGGCCCTTCGCGCTCGCTCAAGGTCGCGCTCCTCCCCCTGAACCCGCTCGGCGGGGTCGCGAAGGAGACCGCGCAGCTCCTCGGGGACGCCCTCGCGGGTGAGCTCCGGAAGCGGCCGGGGGTCTCGGTGTTCACCCAGTCCGACGTCGGCGCCCTGCTCGGGGTCGAGAAGACGCGCCAGATGCTCGGGTGCGGCGACGCCGGGTGCATGGCCGAGCTGGGCGGCGCGCTCGGCGCCGACCGCGTCGTCCACGGCTCGATCGGCCGGGTGGGGGACTCGCTCGTCGTGAACCTCTCCGCGCTCGACGCGCGCAAGTCCGCCGCCGCGGCGTCCGTGTCGGAGCGGCTGCGCGGGGCCGGGGACGAGGCGTTCCTCGACGCCCTGCCGGCGCTCGTCGACGGCCTCCTCGCGGAGCCCGGCGCGCGGTGACTCACGGCCCCGAGTGGCGGCCTGCGTTGACGGCAGGTAGACTCCGCCGGGCATGGAAGCGATCCGCGTCGGCGCGCTGCTCGACGACAAGAAGTTCGACCTGAAGCTGTCGCTCGTCGCGGGCAGGCAGGGGCTCTCCCGCCGGATCAGCTCCTCGCGCATCCAGAAGCCGGGCCTCGTGCTCGCCGGGTTCACCGAGTACCTGCACAAGGAGCGCGTGCAGGTGTTCGGCAACACCGAGATGAGCTACCTCGGCACGCTCCCCCGCGACCGCGCCGTCGAGGTCCTCCGCAACTTCTTCGGCCAGGACGTCGCCTGCCTGGTCGTCACGAAGGGGCTCGACGTGCCGCCGGAGATGGCGGCGGCCGCCGAGGAGCACGGCGTGCCGATCCTCCGGACCGCGCACCTCTCCTCCACCTTCATCGAGTCGGTCCAGAACTACCTCGAGGACATCCTCACCGCGCAGACCTCGATGCACGGGGTCCTCCTCGACGTGTTCGGCGTCGGGATCCTGCTGCTCGGGAAGTCCGGCATCGGCAAGAGCGAGATCGCGCTCGACCTCGTCATGCGCGGCCACCGGCTCGTCGCCGACGACATCGTCGACGTGAAGCGCCGGTCGGCGGACGCGGTCCAGGGGGCCGGCTCCGAGATCATCAAGCACCACATGGAGATCCGCGGGCTCGGGATCATCAACATCAAGGACCTCTTCGGCGTCGCGTCGATCCGCGAGCGGAAGAAGATCGAGATCGTCCTCGAGCTCGTGGAGTGGGATCCGAACGTCGAGTACGACCGCCTCGGCGTCGAGGAGAAGAAGTTCCGGATCCTCGACGTCGAGATCCCGATGCTCATCGTGCCGGTCCGCCCGGGCCGCAACATGACGACCATCGTGGAGGTCGCGGCGCGCAACCACCTCCTCAAGCTCCAGGGCCACCACTCCGCGCGGGAGTTCCAGGAGCGGCTCAACCGCGCCATCGCCCTCGCGCCGGGCGCGCGGGTCGGCGAGATGGACGTCGAGTGACGATCGCCACCCTCCCCACCACCGGCCCGCAGGTCGTCATCCTCACCGGCGTGTCCGGCTCGGGAAAGTCGACCGCCCTCCGCGCGCTCGAGGACGCGGGGTTCTACTGCGTCGACAACCTGCCGATCGTGTTCCTCGAGAAGCTCCTCGAGCTCTCGGGCCACACCGCGGGCGAGGTCTCGCGGATCGCCCTCGTCGTGGACGCGCGCGAGGGGCGCTTCCTCTCCGACGCGCCGCGGGTCATCCAGGAGGTCCGGCAGAAGGGGAACGACGTCCAGGTCCTCTTCCTCGACGCCTCGGACGACTCGCTCGTCCGCCGGTACTCCGAGACGCGCCGCCGCCACCCCCTCGCGGGCGACGGCGGCTCGGTGCCGGACGGGATCGCCGCCGAGCGCCGCGCCCTCGCGGACCTGAAGGTCATCGCCGACGAGGTCATCGACACGACGACCCTCAACGTCCACGAGCTGAAGCGGCTCGTGGCGCGCCGGTTCGCCGCGGGCGGCGGGACCCGCCTCGGCGTGACGATCGTCTCCTTCGGGTTCCGCTTCGGGATCCCGACGCACGCGGACATGGTGCTCGACGTCCGCTTCCTCCCGAACCCCTACTTCATCCCGGAGCTGCGGCCGTACCCCGGGACGGATCCGCGCGTCGCGGGCTTCGTCCTGGGCCAGCCGGACGCGAAGGCGTTCCTCGAGCGGGCCGTCGATCTGTGCGGGTTCCTCCTCCCCCGGTACCGGACGGAGGGGAAGAGCTACCTCACGATCGCGATCGGGTGCACCGGCGGGAAGCACCGCTCGGTGGCGCTCGGCGGCGCGCTCGCCGAGCGGCTCGAGGCCGCGGGTCAACCGATCCGGCTGTGGCACCGCGACGTGGAGAAGGAATAGAGCCTCCGCCCCGCGGGGCTGGCCTCGGCGGGCGACCGCGGCTATGGTACGCCGGCCGCGGCCAGCCGGCCGCGCTGGGGGACCCCTTAGAACATGGTCGGACTCGTCGTCGCCACGCACGGCAAACTGGCGGAGGAGCTCCTGCGCACCGCCGAGGGGATCGTCGGCCAGATCGAGCAGAGCGAGGCGGTCAGCGTCGGCGCCGGTGTCTCGATGGAGGAGTCCCGCGCCCGCCTCGCGGAGGCCGTGCACCGCGTCGACCAGGGCGACGGCGTCCTCGTCCTAACGGACATGTTCGGCGGCACCCCCGCGAACCTGGCGCTCACCTTCCTCGACGAGAAGGTGGAGGTCATCACCGGGGTGAACCTCCCGATGATCCTGAAGCTCTCGACGGCGCGAGCCGACTCCCTCGCGCTCCGGGCCGCCGCCGAGCTCGTGACGACCCACGCCCAGAAGAACATCACCCTCGCCTCGGAGCTCCTCCGGAGCCGGGCCCGCACGAGCCGCTCCTGAGGGGTCCAGAGGACCCGGGTGAATCCCGGGCCCCGCCCCGCCCCCGCCGTCCCACCTCCGTGATCCCCCTCGTCCGCGTCGACAACCGGCTCCTTCACGGCCAGATCCTCGAGACCTGGATCCCGCGGCTCGGCGTCGAGGAGGTCGTGGTCGGCGACGACGAGGCCGCCTCGAGCGACCTCGCCCGGGCGGCGATGACCCTCTGCGTCCCGCCGGACCTCCCCATCCGCGTGGTCCCGGTGAAGGACGTCCCCTGGGCCGAGCTCGCCGCGAGCCCGCGGAAGGTCCTCGTCCTGCTCCGCGACGTCTCCGCCCTCTCCGCGGCCCGCGCCGCGGGGCTCTCGCCGGCCCACGCTCGCACCGTGAACCTCGGAAACGTCCACTTCGGGCCGGGGCGCCGGCCCGTGACCCCCTCGGTCTTCCTGGCAGGCGGGGAGCTCGACGCGCTGCGCGAGCTCGCCCGGTCCGGCTTCGAGGTCGAGGCGCGCGCGATCCCGTCGGAGCCCCCCGCCGGGCTCGCCGACATCGAACGCCGGTACGGCGCGGCGCCTTAGGTTAGACTGACGGGTGCCTTGGGCTACCTCGTCCTGGCCCTCGTCGCGGGCCTCGCTGCCATCGAACGCAAGGGCTTCCTGCAGGCCATGCTCTCGCGGCCGATCACCCTCGGCCCCGTGGTCGGCTGGGCGCTCGGCGACCTGCAGGGCGGCCTGCTCGTCGCCGCGCCGCTCGAGCTCTTCTGGCTCGGCGCGGTGAACCTCGGGGCTGCGCTCCCGGTGCACGAGGCGCTCGGGACCGCCGCGATCGCCGGCGGGGCGGTCCTCGCCGGCCGCGCACTCGGCACCGGCACGACCCCGGAGATCGCGCTCCTGGCGGTGCTCCTCTGCGCTCCCCTCGCGCTCGTCGGGCGGAAGGCCGACCGGCTCGTGGAGGCGTGGAACGAGCGGCTCGCGCTGCGGGCGGAGGCCGAGCTCGCGTCGCATCACCCGCACGCGGCCGTCCGCGCGAACCTCTACGGGCTCGCGATGCCCTTCGGGATCGCCGCGGTGCTCGCGCCGGCGGGCGCCGCCGCGGCGGCGGCCGTCGTCCCCGCGATCCTCCGGGCGGTGCCGGAGGCGGCGGCGCCGCTCCGGCT
>JAHWYA010000153.1 GCA_020028115.1 Anaeromyxobacter sp. | reverse complement strand
GGGGCACGGGGCCGCTGTGCCGAGAGGCAGTCTAATGCGCAGGCGGAGGATGCCCCTGACGATCCGACCCGGGGTCCTGATGCTCAAGACGTTGGAGGTTACAGTTCGTGAGCAGGTCCCAGCTCGATCCTAGTCATTGACCTGCTCCGCAAGGTGCGCTGTCGCAGGGTGCCTGCTCAGGCGCGGGGGCTGCGGCCCGATGCCCCCATGTGGCTCGTCACGCGGACTTGTGGCTCGTCACTGCCGTGAACGTCGACAGGCGCTTCTCCACCTGGTCCTTTCGATGACACGAAGGACACTTCGGGACGTCTCGGTCATGCTCCGCGATGTGCATTTCGGCGCTGAACGCCTTCTCGCATCGGTTGCAGAAGAACTCGTACGTCGGCATGGCTCGACCTCCGGCTGACGCGCCACGTGTGCCGTGGATGGGCACATCCTAGCCACTCGCGCGCGGTGCTCCCTCTTCGATCCCGTGGACACGGAGCGTCGGTTCGGCCGCCCGCCCGTCGCGGCGGCCGGCGCGGGATCGGGAAGAGCGGGCGAGGGGTCGCGGCGCTGCGCCGGACGGAGGCTCGGACTTCGGCCGGACCGCCGGGCGCGTCGCCGTCGCGGTGCGCACGATGATTCGTCACTCACAGGCAGGAAGACCATGAACGTTCGCCGGACCATCCTGCTCGTCGCCGGAGCGCTGTTCGCATCGCGGGCGGGCGCGAATGGCACCGCCAGCGACTCGCAGCAGCCGCCGCCGTCGGACCAGTCGCAAACCTGGTACCAGAAGGACGCGCAGAAGGCCCGGGAGCTCGGGCAGCAGGGCGCGGGCGCGGTGAAGAAGGGCGCGACCAGCGCTCGGAAGAAGGTGAACGAGGGTGGCCAGGCGGCGACCGCGAAAGTGGTCGGGACGAAGACCGTGACCGGCCAGATCGCCGACTTCTCGCAGGATCAGGTGACCGTGAAGAAGAGCGACGGCACGCCCATGAACCTCCGGATCACCGAATCGACCCAGGTGACGGTCGGCGGCCAGAAGGGGTCGACGGGATCGCTGCAGCAAGGAGACGAGGTCCGGGCCACCTACGCCGAGAGCGGGGGGAGCGCCACCGCGATGAAGATCGACGTGAAGAGGACACCGGGGTCGTCGTCCTCGGGCACCGGGTCGACCGGCTCCAGCTCGCCGTCGCCCGCTCCTCGACCGGCTCGCAGCACGCCTTAAGCACGCCCCAGGCGATGCCCATGACCCTCGACGCCGGGCGGAATGCGCCGCGGTTCGGGCGCCCGACACGCGGGCGGAGCCCTACGCCGCCTTCTCCCGCCGGCGCCGGAACCCCTCCTTCACCTCGTACGCGAACTCGTCGAGGACCTCGGGATCGATCGGGTCGCCGTTGAGCGACAGCGTGAGGGAGACGAGCCCCTCGCGCTGGCCGAGGTGGAAGAGCTGCGCCTCGACGAGCTTGTTCGGCATGCACTCCAGCGGGCCGACCGCGATGAGGCCGTCGAGCTCCCCCTCGCGCCAGCCGTGCGCGCCGAGCCCGAGCGCGAGGACCGCCTCGTGCTCGAGGTCCTGCCGGAGGTAGTGCGAGCCGATCGCCGCGACGTCCTTCACCGCGGGGTGCTCGGGCCAGCCCATCCCGGCCGCCGCGGCGTGCTGGATCGAGTCGACGATCCGCTTGCGGATCCGGGTCTTCAGGGCCGCCTTGAGCCCCTTCTGCACGCCGCGCCGCAGCTGGACGAGGTCGGAGTACTGCATGTACTCGACGACGGGCTCGATGCGGACGCGGATCCCGCGCTTCTCGAGCTCGTCCGCCGCCCAGCCGTTCGAGGCGGGATCGGAGCGGACGTAGATCTCGCCCACGAGGAGGACCGTCGGGTGCGGCCGCGGGTCCTTCACCGCCCGCAGCTCGCGAGCGAAGCCGGCGACGACGTCGCGGATCCCGTACGCGCGCCCCGTCGCGGCCTCGAGCATCACCCGCTTCGCGGAGAGGTCGCCCGCCGCGGCGCGCTCCACGGTCTCGTACAGGCGCCGCGACCAGCGCGCGTGGATCTCGTCGGCCGCCCCCGGCGAACGCTCCACCGGGCGCGCGTCGCGCAGCGCGTCGGTGAGCATGCCGTATCCGGTGAGGGCGCCGAGGACGATGGCGCCGAGGCCGGGCGGGACGCCCTGGAAGTAGTCGGAGTCCGGCGGCGAGAAGATGGAGACGCGGCCGCCCTCCCCGATCCGCTCGAGCACCATCTGGTGGAGCTGGCGGTACATGCCGAACCGGCACGGCCCGTTCGAGCCCGGCATGAAGAACGTGAACGCCCGCCGCGGCTCCGCCTGGATCCGCTCGATGAGCGCGCCCGCCGTGATGGTCATCGGCAGGCACTCCTTCCCGCTCGTGTGCCGCCGGCCGATCCGGATGGTGTCCACCGTGGCCTCGGGGAGCACCTCGACGTCGAGGCCGTAGCCGCGGAGCGCCGCCGCGATCGCGTCCTTCTCCGGCCCCATGGGCGGCACGAGCACGCGGCTCCCGACCGCCGCGATCTCGGGGAGCGTCGTCGCCTTGAGCGAGAGGAGCGGCGCGGGCTGGGCCGAGACGCTCGCGCCGGAGCGCAGGTCCTCCCGCACGCAGTGGAGGAACGCCTCCACGCGCGTCTTCGTGCCGGCGTCGCCGGCGTGCCCGTCCGTCTCGATGATCGCGAAGGGCTTCCCCTCCATGAGCCGGGCGTAGTGGTGGAGGGTGAAGCTGTCCGGCCCGCAGGCGTAGTTCGAGGTGAAGATCGAGTAGACGCCCGGCGTGCGCCGGATCTCGTGGGCGGCCCGGAGGATCCGCTGCGTGTACGACCAGAACGCGCCCTGCACGAGCGGCGCGTCGTCCGCGACCGGGAAGCAGTCCACCGGGATCGCGAGGGCGCCCTGCTCGCGGAGGAGCGCCGGGACGTTCGAGTTGAGGACGTCGTCGTGGAGCGTGTAGGCGCGGCCGAGGACGACGACCGGGAGGACGTTCTCCCGGCGGCACAGGTCGAGCGCCTCGCGCCCGAGCTCGAGGAGCCGGGCGTCGAAGGCGAGCTGCGCGCCGCGGGCGGCGGCGTGCGCGGCGGCGACCTTCGCCGGGTCGGACACGCCGACCTCGGCGGCGAGGCCGCGGATGGCGCCCAGGAACCGCTCCGACTCGAGGAAGCCGTCCCCGGTCCGGATCACCGGCGAGAGGACGCGGGTCCCGAGCGCCTCGCCGAGGTCGTGGCGGACGACGTCGGGGGCGCCCTGCACGATCGGACAGAGCCAGGTGTGCTGCTCGTCCTTCACCGGCGGCAGCTCGCGCAGCATCGGCAGGAACACGAAGTCTGCCCCGGTCGCCGCCATCTCCTGGACGATGCCGTGGTACTGCTGCATCGGCGCGCAGAACGGGACGTTCGCCGCCTCGATGCCGCGCCGGAGCGCGTCGCGCTCCGAGGGGCGGACGACCTCGAGGTCGAGGCCGAGCCCGCGGAAGAGCGTCGCGAAGTACGGGAACAGGGTCTTCAGCTGGAAGGCCTCGGCGAGCGCGACGCGCTGGGCGCCGGTCCGTCCCTCCCCGAGCCGCGCGAGGAGCGCCTCGACCTCCTCCGCGCGGGCGCGGAACGGGTCCGGCGCGCCGTCGGGGAGCTTCCTCGTCCTCGTCCCCTTGTCGTAGAGGGAGCACGCGCCGCCCCAGGTGAAGACCTGGCGCTGGCCGTCGACCACCGTCCGCAGCCGGTCGATCCGGCAGGAGTTCCCCGCCCCGCCGCAACCCTGGGTCGACTTGCAGACGAAGACCTCCTTCTTCTCGACCCGCGCGGCGAGGAAGCGCGCGGGCTCGAGCGGGGCTTGTTCCCGGATCTCGATGGCCCCGCGGAGCGGAGCCAAGGAGGGGGCGCCCTCCTTCGCCAGCGCCTCGCGGGCGAGGAGCGCGATCCCGTAGGCGCCCACGGTGCCGGGCGACGGGGGGACCACGACCTCCGCGCCGGTCTGGCGCGCCACCGCCGCCGCGAGGGCGTCGCTCGAGAACGGCATGCCCTGGCAGAAGACGACGTCGCCGACCGACCGCTGCCCCTTCACGCGGTTCAGATAGTTCTGGATCACCGACTCGTACAGGCCGGCGATGACGTGGCGCCGGTCGGCGCCCGCCGCGGCGGCCTCGTCGAGGATCTCCGCCATGAACACGGCACAGTGCTGGCCGAGCGCGACGCAGCCGTCCGCCGCGATCGCCTCCTGGCCGAGCTCCGCCGCGCCGAGGCCCCCGAGCCGCCGGCCCTGCTCCTCGATGAAGGAGCCGGTCCCGGCGCTGCACGCCTCGTTCATCGCGGCGTCGACCACGCGGCCGCCCTCGAGCCGGATGTACTTCGCGTCCTGGCCGCCGATCTCGAAGATGGTGTCGACGCGCGGGTCGTAGGCGCGCGCGCCCTCGGCGTGGGCGGCGATCTCGTTCAGGACGTGGACGCGGTCGGCGCCGTAGCAGGTCGCCATGAGCGAGCCGACGATCTCGCGCCCGGAGCCCGTGACGGCGGCGCCGAGCACCGGCCGGCCACCGCAGGGCCCCTGCACGAACTCCTTCACGAGGCGCTGCGCGGCGCCCACCGGGTCGCCGGAGGTCCGGCCGTAGGCCTCCCACGCGGACCGCCCGCTCCCGGGATCGAGCGCGACGATCTTGGAGCCGGTCGAGCCGATGTCGAGGCCGAGGATCACCGGGCCCGTTCCGGCCGCGAGGGGCGGCGCGGGCAGGCGCCGCACCTTCCCGAGCGCGGACGAGAGCGGCGGGAGGTGGTCCAGGGCGGCGTGCTCGGCGGGGCGGAAGAGCGCGGCGAGCGCGGGCGGCGCCGACGGGCGCTCCGCCGCGATGGCCGCGCACCCGAGCGCGTCGAGAAAGAGCGCGTCCTCCGCGCCGTCGCGCAGGGCCATGCCACGGCGCGCGAGCCAGGCGCGGAAGTTCTCGCGGACGCGGCGCGACTGCCCGACGCCGCCGGCGAGCGTGACCGTCCGCGGCCCCTGCGCCTTCACGAGCACCTGCACGTTCTCGCAGATTGCGTCGAAGAGGCCGGCGAGGATCCGGCCCCGGTCCTCGCCCTTGTTGGCGAGGTGGGTCATGTCCGTCTTCAGGATGACCGGGCAGCGGCCGGAGAGCGGCGCCGCCTCGGCCCCGCTCGCGATCTCGTCCGCCTGCTCCGGCGAGAGGCCGAACCGCTCGACGAGCTGCCGCAGGAAGTTCCCGGTGCCCTGCGAGCAGCGCGGGTTCTCGCGGTAGGTGTCGCGGCCGTCCGGCTCGAGGGCGAGGACGCTGAAGCCGTGCGCGCCGATGTCCACGACCGCGGCCGCCTCGCCGTCGCCGTGCAGGAACCGGTGGCCGGAGATGCGCGCCTGCTTGCCCGGGATCCGCTCCAGGGCGAGGGACCGGCCGAGCCGGCCGGTCGCGCACGCGCCGGACGCGCCGGCGAATCCCCACGCCTCGAGGACGGCGACGAGCGCCGCGGCAGGATCCTTCTGGTGCTCCAGCCGAGCGCGCCGGGTCCAGGCGAGCCGGCCCGGCTCCCCGGCCAGCTCGACGACCTTGACCGTCTCCGCCCCGACGTCGACCCCGATGTACCTCATCGACCTCCATGCCCTCCGCGGCCGTGCCCGCCTCCGCGCCGCCGCCCACCCCCCTCGCCCCGATGCTCCCGATCGCGCCGCTCGCCGCCGCGCCGCTCGCCGCCGCGCCGGTCGCC
>JAHWYA010000152.1 GCA_020028115.1 Anaeromyxobacter sp. | reverse complement strand
GAACATCCAGGGCGCGGCGCCGCGGCGGCACGACTACGGCACGCCGCTCCCCGTGGAGAAGGGACAGGAGCTCGGCGCGTTCGAGATGGGCTCGACGGTGATCCTGCTCTTCGAGCCCGGGCGCGTCCGCCTCGACGAGCGGCTCGCACCCGGCGTGCGGGTCCGCGTGGGGGAGCCGATCGGCGGCCCGGTCTAGCGACGCCCACGTGGCGATCCGTCGCATTGACGCAGATCGCCGCCTCAGTTTGACCCTGGGTCGCTTGGAACCCTGTGTCCCGCGGCCCGGGGGTACCGGAAATTTGAAGCTTGGGTGACCCTTTGGCCGCTCCGCGGGACTCGGGGTGACGCGCGCCGCTGGTGCGCGGCGTGCTCACTGAGCCTCTCGGCAAATCTGCGTCACCGCCCCTGTCGTACGCCGTCGCAGAAAGGACCACCATGGCCCGGCGACTCACCCGGCTCCTCGTCTCCCTCGCGGTGCTCGCCGCCGCGTCAGGCGCGTCCGGCGCGCCGGTGCTGCGAAAGCAGCTCGTCCTGAACGGCGACTTCACGGTGTTCGGGAACACCACCGCGCAGGATTGCGCGGCGGGGGTCCCCGCGCCGGTGGTGGGGACGGTCGGCGCCTGCGGCGCGAACACGGCGGACAGCGGTGTGGACGTCTTCTGGCTGTCGAACCCGGGCGCCGGGACCGCGGCGGCGAACACGACCATCACTCGCGCCAGTTCACAGAGCACCGCGGTGCTTGATGCCACCGCGCTTCCCCCCGGCGCGACGGTGAAGTACGCGCGGCTCTACTGGGCCGCGCAGAATACGTCGAACGCCTACGACCCGGACGCCACGCTCGTGACCCCGGACGCCGCGGTCCACACGATCACCGCGGAGGCGAGCGTGAGCCGCTCGCTCAACACCGACGACTTCGGCAACCCCTACGGGTTCTGGTACCAGTCCTCCGCCGACGTGACGGCGATCCTCCAGGGCCTCGGCGCGGATCCGCGCGGCGACTACACGCTCTCCGGCGCGTTCTCGATCGACCTCCTGAACCTTGGCGTGCCGTACGGGAACACCACCTTCGACGCGTGGTGGATCGTCATCTTCTACGAGGACCCCGCGGACCCGGCGCTCCGGCAGCTCACGCTGTTCGACGGCCTCGACTTCGTCTCCAACAGCGCGCCGTGGAACGTCGTGGACGTATCGCTCGGCGGCTTCCTCGTCCCGAACGGCGGTTGGGACGCGAAGCTCGGCGTCGTCACCTACGAGGGCGACGCCTCGATCGTGAACGACTACCTGCTCTTCGAGGGCTACAGGAGCATCGACCCCGAGCCGGCCTTCCTCACGACGCTCTCCGACGCGCAGAACCCCGCGAACAACTTCTTCAACGGGACGCGCTCCTGGCTGGGCCTGCCTCGGACGGTCGCGGGGGACCTCCCGCAGATGTCCGGCATTCCCCGCAGCATGATGAGCTTCGACCTCGACGTCGTCGACCTCAAGGCGATCGGGGCGATCCACGCCGGCGACGACTCGGCCAAGATCCGGGCGAGGACCGCCGCGGGCGGCGACGTCTTCGCGCTCGGCGCCTTCGTCACCTCGATCAACACCCTCAAGCCGAGCTTCATCCAGACGGTCAAGAGCGCGGTGAACCTCACCCGCCCCGACGGCGTCTTCGCGGGCGACCTCATCGAGTACACGATCGACACGCGGAACACCGGGAACGATCCGTCGATCAAGACGGTGATGTACGACGCGCTGCCCTCGGGCGTCTCCTACGTCGCGGACTCGCTCTACGTCACGTCGGGAGCGAACGCCGGGTGGAAGACCGACGCAATCGATCTCGACCAGGCGGAGTACGTGGCGAGCACCCACACCGTCGTCGTGCGACTCGGCGCCGGCGCGGACGGCACCACCGGCGGCACGATGCCGATCGGCGACTCCGCGCAGGTGCAGTTCCGGGTCAGCGTGAACGCAGGGGCCTCGGGCGTCCTCCAGAACCAGGCGCAGGTGCTCGCCGAGGGCGCCTCGGGGGAGCCGCTCCGGAGCTTCCCGTCGAACCCGCCGCTCGGGACCGGGCCCACGAACCTCCCGGTCGACCAGTGCCTCGGGGACCAGCACTGCGGCGGCGCGACGCCAGCCTGCTGGACCGCCGCGACGCCCAACGTGTGCGTCGGCTGCACGGCCGGCGCGTACTGCGCCGGCATGCCGGCGACGCCCATCTGCGATCTCACGGCCCACGTCTGCGTGGGCCTCTCGACGCTCGCGCCCGTCTCGCGGGAACGGACCACGATCGCGGGGGCGTACGCACCGTACGCTCTCACGCTCACCTCGAACCTCACCGAGCCGGACTACTACGACCTCGACGTCGCCGGCGTGTGCACCAGCTGGAGCGTCGAGCTGTGGTCGGGCGGCTCGCGCTTCGCCACGCGCACCGCCCCCGGCGTCTGGGTGCTCGACGCGGGCGGCGAGAGCGAGCCGACGCCGGACGGGATGCCGGACCTCGGCGCCACGCCGGGAAATGGCGGGACCACGAGCTTCGAGCTGCGGGTCACACCGCCGGGCGGCGCGGCGATCGGCGACAGCTGCGCGCTGACGGTCTCCGCGACGGGGACCGAGGCCGGCCTCGTCGCGACGGCCGCGGCGACGCTCCGCGTCGGCGACGACGTGACGTGGACGCCCGGCTACACCGGGACGACTGCGAAGGTCGTCTCCCGCGGCGGCGACGTGGGCTTCCCGGGCGTCATCCGGAACAACACGGGCGGGCCGCTCACCTTCACGCTAGGCGCGACGGTGGCGGCGACGCCGGCGCAGGGGACGCCCCAGGCGGCGACCTTCTGGTCCGATCCGAACGGCGACGGCGATCCCGCCGACGGCGCCCCGATCACCACGATCGGCCCCGTGCCCGAGTACGGTGGGCACGTCCACGTCGTCGCCGTGCTGCACGCGGCCGACGCGACCGGCGCGGCTTTCACGACCGGGACCCTGCTCGACGCGGACGCCATCGCGACCTCGACGGTGGGCGGCCTCGTCGCGATCCAGGACCTGCAGGCGAAGGTGCAGTATGCGGCGACCTACTCCGACGCGGCGCGCACGGTCGCGTCGAGCCGGTTCGCGCCGTGCCACACGGTCCATCTCGGCGCGAGCCTGCTCCCCGCGGGGTTCCCGTTCTCGCTCGAGTGGTACGGTAAGGCGAACCCCGTCCGCGGGACGGACACGCCGTTCCGGACGGTCGATCCGTGGTCCGTGTCCGGCGGCTCGGGCACCGACCAGCTCGCGCTCCCGGCGGACGCGTTCGGCACCTGGACGGTCCTCGTCGTCCAGAAGACGACCCCGGATCCGACCTTCATCGACACGGTGACGTTCGAGGTCGAGCGCGCCGGCGCGTTCACGACGTTCGGTGTCCCGACGCGCGTCGGGATGACGGGCGGGCTCTCGATCACCGCGACGGTCCAGAACCAGAACGTCGCCGCGGCGTTCACGGGCTCGCAGCTTGCGTACACCGTCACGGACGGCACGCAGTACATGAACGGGGCGGGGGCCTTCTCGACGACCCCCGGCCTGGCGCACCTGACGACCTCGCTCGACGTCGTCGCGGGCGAGTCCGCCTCGGACGCCTGGGTCGCGGCCTCGCCCGGCTGGCCCGGGCCGGGCGTCTACGACGTGCATGCGGCGTGGCAGGTCCAGTGCGGCGGCACCACCCAGGAGATCGCCGCCGCGACCGCCACCGTCGAGGTCGCGCCGCCGCCGCCGTCGATCACGACCCCCGCGGGCGGGGCGCCGCTGAACGACCCGGATCCGACGTTCGCCGGCACGGCGCTCCCCGACGCCTTTGTGACCGTGACCGTCGAGCCCGGCGGGATCGGGTGCGGCCCGGTCACCGCGACCGGCGGCGGCCTCTGGTCGTGCACTCTCGCGGCGCCGCTCGCCGACGGCGCCTGGTCGGCGACCGCGCAGCAGAGCGTCGCGGGCGCGGAGAGCGATGCGTCCGCCCCGGTCGCCTTCACGGTGGACACGGTTCCGCCCGCGGTGACGATCGGCTTCCCGACGCCGGGCGCGTTCGTCGGCGCAGCCGCCGCGCCGGGCGGCGCCGTGGGGTTCTCCGGCACCGCCGAGGCGGGCGCGACCGTCGTCGTGTCCGCGGGCGCCGCGAGCGCCAACGCGGTCCTCGTGGGGACGAACTGGACGGCGACGCTGACGCTCGCCGACGGGACGCGGACCGCCACCGCGACCGCGACCGACGCGGCCGGCAACGCCGGGTCCGCGCAGGTCACCTTCACGCTCGACACGAGCCCCCCCGCCGCGCCGGCGATCTCGCCGGTGGCGACCCCCACGAACGACGATCCGGTCGCGGCGGGAGGCACCGCCGAGGCCGGCGCGACGGTCGAGCTGTTCCTCGACGGCGTCTCGCAGGGCACCTCGGTGGCCGTGCCCGCGTTCTCGTTCTCCCTCGCGGGCGTCGCGCCTGGGCCGCACGCCGTGACCGCGACCGCGACGGACGCGGCCCTGAACGTGTCGCCGCTCTCGCTGCCGGTGGCCTTCGTCGTCGACCGGACTCCGCCCGGGCTCGCCAGCGTGGACGCCCCGGCGGACGGCGCAGCGCTCGGCAACGTGGACGCGCCCGGCGGCGCCGTGACCTTCTCCGGCACGTCCGAGGCCGGCTCCACCGTCGAGGTCGAGGTGGATGGGCTCGTCCTCGGCCTCGCCGCCGCGCCCGGCGGAGGCTGGAGCGCCACCCACGCGCTCCTCGACGGTCCGCACGTGGTGCGCGTCCGCGCGACGGACGCGGCCGGCAACGCCGGCCCCTGGAGCGCCGCCTCGGCGTTCACGCTCGACACCTTCGGTCCGCTCGCGCCGGTGCTGGACGCGCTGGCGTCGCCGACCTCGGCGGCGGTCGTCACCGTGACGGGCACCTCCGACCTCGCCACCTCGGTCGGCGTCTACGTCGACGGCGCCTTCGTGGGGACCGCCGCCGCGCCCCTGGGCGGCTTCACGATCGACCTGACCCTCGCGGAGGGATCGTACGCCGTCACCGCGATCGCTGAGGACGGCGCCGGCAACGCCTCGCCGCTCTCGAACGCGGTCTCCGTGACCGTGGACCGGACCGCTCCGGCCGCGCCGTCCGTCGACCCGCTCGCCACGCCGACGAGCGCGGCCAGCGTGACGGCGACGGGAACGACCGACGCCGGCACCACGGTGACGGTGTACCGCGACGGCGTCGCGGTCGGGACCGCCCCGGAGTCGGGCGGCCGGTTCTCGCTCGATGTCGCGGTCGGGGAGGGGACGTTCACGTTCACCGCCACCGCGACCGACGCGGCCACGAACGGCTCGCCGCTCTCGAACGCGGTCAGCGTGCTCGTGGACCGGACCGCCCCCGCCGCGCCGTCCGTCGATCCGCTCGTCACGCCGACGAACGCGGTCAGCGTGACGGTGACCGGGACGACCGGCGCCGGCACCACGGTCACCGTGTACCGCGACGGCGTCGCGGTCGGGACCGCCCCGGAGTCGGGCGGCCGGTTCTCGCTCGACGTCGCGGTCGGGGAGGGGACGTTCACGTTCACCGCCACCGCGGCCGACGCGGCCACGAACGGCTCGCCGCTCTCGAACGCGGTCACCGTCCTCGTCGACCGGACCGCGCCTGCTGCGCCGTCGATCGATCCGCTCGTCACGCCGACGAACTCGGTCAGCGTCACCGTGACCGGCACGACCGA
>JAHWYA010000151.1 GCA_020028115.1 Anaeromyxobacter sp. | reverse complement strand
GCTTCCTTCCGCTCGCCGCCGAGATCGCGTCTGCGATGCCTCGGAAGCACGTCAGCCTCGCGGACCAGCTCCGACGGGCCTCCATCTCGATCCCACTCAATATCGCTGAGGGTTCCGGCAAGACCACCGGACCGGACCAGCGACGGTTCTATGCGATCGCACGAGGCTCCGCGATGGAGTGCGGGGCCATCGTGGACGCCTGCGCTTCGCTGAACCTGATCGCGATGGACCGCGCTACGAACGCAAACGAGCTCCTGGCGTCCGTGGTTCGGATGCTGTCGAAGATGTGCAGGGAGTGAGTTCGCCACGCCTGGTTCCTGGTCGAGGTCTAAGTCGAGGTCGAGGTCGAGGTCTAAGTCCAGGTCCAGGTCCAACTCCAAGTCCAGGTCCAAGACCAAGTTCACGTCGACCCCGCCCTACCCCTTCACCTTCTCCAGCAGCCGCTCGACGATCTTCGCGGACGTCACGCCCTCGGACTCCGCCCGGAAGTTCGTGAGGACCCGGTGCACGAGGACGTTCTTCGCGAGCGCGCGCACGTCCTCGACCGACGCCGCCATGCGGCCGTCGAGGATCGCGCGGCTCTTCGCGCCGAGCACGAGGTACTGCGAGGCGCGCGGCCCGGCGCCCCACGACACGTTCTCCTTCACGAAGTCCGCCGCGTCCGGCTCGCCCGGGCGCGTCGCACGGACGAGGTCGACCGCGTACTTCACCACGTGGTCGGCGGCGGGGACGCGGAGCACGAGGTCCTGCAGGTCGCGGATCTTGTGCGGCGACAGGACGCGGCGGAGCGCCGGGCGGCTCGCGACGGTGGTGGAGCGGACGATCTGGCGCTCCTCCTCCGCGCTCGGGTACGAGACGGAGACGTAGAACATGAAGCGGTCGAGCTGCGCCTCGGGCAGCGGGTAGGTCCCCTCCTGCTCGATCGGGTTCTGCGTCGCGAAGACGAGGAACGGCAGGTCGAGCGGGTAGGTCTCGCCGCCGGCCGTCACGCGGTACTCCTGCATCGCCTGCAGGAGCGCCGCCTGGGTCTTCGGCGGCGTGCGGTTGATCTCGTCGGCGAGCAGGAGGTTCGCGAAGATCGGCCCGCGCACGAAGCGGAACGCGCGCCGGCCGGTCGTGTGGTCCTCCTCGAGCACGTCCGTCCCGGTGATGTCGGACGGCATGAGGTCCGGCGTGAACTGGATCCGGTTGAAGGAGAGGTCGAGGACGTCCGCCACCGTCGAGATGAGCAGCGTCTTCGCGAGGCCGGGCACGCCGACGAAGAGGCAGTGGCCGCGGGCGAACAGCGAGACGAGGAGCGTGTCCACGACCTCGCGCTGCCCCACGATCCGCTTCTCGATCTCGGCCACGAGCATCCGCCGCGCCTCGGCGAGCTCGTGGACGGCGCGGAGGTCGGCGTCGGGTGGCGGCGGAGCCGCCGCGGTGTCGGTCGTAGTCATGGGTGTCGTCCCTCCGGCAGCAGTATCCGCCCGAACCGCTCTTCCCGCGAGGCGCCCGAGGGGTCCCCGAGCGCGGCGAGGGCGCGGGCGAGGCCGGCGTGGATCTCCGGGTCGAACGGATCGTGACGGTTGGCGAGGAGGAGGTGCTCGCGGACGCGCGCCCAGTCCTCGCGCCGCGCGAGGAGCCGCGCGAGGTGGACGTGGAGCGCCGCGTAGTCGGGGTGCCAGCCGATCGCCTCGACGAGCACCTTCTCGGCGAGCGCGTCCTGGCCGGACTGCAGCGCCGCGAGCGCGTACTGGTCGGACAGGATCGGCACCCGCGCGCCGACGCGCTCGTACGCCTTCCCGAGCTCGATCCGCGCCGCGGCCCACCGCCCCCGCGCCCGCATCAGGTCGCCGAGCCGGGCGTACCCCCGCGCGCGGTCGTCCTGGATCTCCGCCCACTCCGACCAGGTCCCGCCGTGCTTCGGATCGTCGCGGAACCGGAGCCGACGCAGCTCGTGCTCCCCGCCGCGCGGGAGCGGCCGCTCGACCATGTGCCGGCGCCACGCGTCGAGGAACCGCTCGAAGGGCTCCCCGAGCGCGGCCGCGACCGCGTCCTTCGCGTCCCTCCCGTCCGCGACGAGATCGAGGATCCGGCCGAGCACCCCGGGCCCGGCCTGCTGCACGAGCTTCTCCACCGCGAGGACCACCTCCGCGTAGGCGAGGGCGGCGCGCTCCTGCGAGGGGAGCTTCGCGATCGAGGGGTGCATCTCCTCGAACGAGACGAGGGAGCCCTTCTGCACGGCGTCCTTCACCAGCGCGGCCGCGAACGGCGAGAGCGGCTCCGTGCCGCCGCGCCAGTCGTCCTCGAACCACTTCGCGAGCCCCTCCTGGAGCCAGATCGGCGCCTCGTTCCGGCTCCGGCGCGTGAGGACGAGGTGCGTGTACTCGTGCGCGGCGGTGTCCTGCCAGTCGTAGCCCTTGAGGAGCGCCTTCGGCGACAGGAGGATGAGCTTGTTGAACTTGCAGACCGCGACGGTGCCCGACGTCCGGATCTCCGCCTCGGTCAGGGTCGTGAGCCGCGCGAGCTCCTTCACGTCGTTCACGATCTCGACCGCGAGCTTGCCCTCCGGCACGCCGCCGAGCGCGCGCTCGAGGGCGTCGCGCTGCCGCTCGAGGGTCTCGACGAGGTAGGGGACGAGGACCTCGTCCTTGCCCTTCGGGTACGAGACGACGACCCGGTCGCCGTCGAAGCGGGCGTGGTCCTTCGTCACGTCGCGCGCGGCGCGCGCGAGCGACAGGTAGCCCGCCGGATCGCCCGTCCCCGACTCCTCGATGAGCCGGACGGCGTCCTCGTACCGCTGCTCGTACAGGCGCAGGACCCCCACCGCGAGCTTCGCTCCCGCCGCGGCGGGGTTCGCGGCGAGGAGCGGCTCGGCGACGGCGCGCGCGGCGTCCAGGTCCTCGTCCGCGAGGAGGCGCAGCGCCTGGAGCGCCTCGGCCGAGGTCGGATCCGACGCGTCGCGCGAGGCGCCGTTCCGCTCGCGCACGGCGCTGCGGTCCGGAGCGCGCGCCCCGGGCACGGTCGCCGCGAGGACGGCGGCGGAGAGGAGCGCCGCGATCACTTGACGAGCTCCTCGTAGTAGCGCTGCACGTCACCCCGGTAGCGCTCGGGCGTTCCCTGCTTCATCGCCTCGAGGAGGTCGCGGCGGAACTCCTCGGGCACCTTGTGCGCCTCGGCGCCGGGGATCTTCACCTTCTCGCGCGACGGGTCCTGGCCGTCGCCCTCGCGCTCGCCACCCGCCTCCGCGAACGGGTACGGGAAGCCGGGCCCGTCGCCCTTCCCCTGCCCCTTCTTCCCGGAGTCCTCGAGCCCCTTCTGGAAGCGCGACAGCGCGTCGAGCGCGAGCTCCTGCTCGCCGTGGCCGCGCTGCGGGTTCTTGGCCTGGCCGAGCTGGCTCGCCGCCTGGCCCATGTGGCCGCGCGACTCACCGAGCTGCGCCTGCGCGCCCGGCGGGAAGATCGGCGCCTGCTGCGCGAGGTCCGAGAGCTTGCGCTGGAGGTCGCCCGCCTTGCGCTCGAGCTCGCGCTGCCGCTGCGCAAGCGCGTCGAGGTCCTTATGGTCCTTCTGGCCCAGCACCTGGCGCGGGTCGGGGAAGAGCCGCGCGAGCTCCTCGCGGATCTCCCGCACCTTCGGCACGGCGTCGCGGGCGTGGCGCTGCGCCTCGCGGACCTGCTGCGGGTCGCGGCGCGTGTAGGCGGGGTTCTGCTCGGAGAGCGCGACGTCCTCCTCGAGGAAGCGGGAGAGCCGCTCGACCGCCGGGGCCGCGCGCTGCGCGGTGTCGAACGCCGCCTGGAGCTCCTTCATGCCGAGGGCCCGCTCGAGGTCGGAGAGCGTCTCGCGCGACTGGTCGAACTCCGGCTCGGCCCGGTAGGTGACGCCCGGCTGCGCGGCCTCGACGTCCTTGCGCGCCTCGCCGGCGAGCTTCGCGAGGTCCTTCACCTTCTGCTCCGCCTGCTTCATGCGCTGCGCGAGGCTCTCCTGGTACCGCTTGCGGATCGCCTCGGTCTCGCGCGCGGTCCGCTCCTGCTCGCCCTTCACCGCGTCGAGCTGCTCCTTGAAGGCGAGCATCTCCTTCATGAGGGCCTTCGCCTTCTCGTCCGGGAGCCCCGCCGTGCGCTGCATGCCGGCGAGCATCTGGTCGAGCGTCGACGCCATCTTATCGAGGGCGCGCATCGCCCCCTCCACGTCGCCCTTCGCGAGGAGCTTCTCGATCTCGTCGAGCCCGCCGGCCATGTCCTGCGACTTCGAGAGCTCGGCCATGGCCTCGGCGTTCATGTGCTCGTCGTTGAACCCGCGCGCTGCCTCGCCCATCCGCGCGAGCAGCTCCTTCACCCGGTCCTTCATGCGCGAGATGCGCGCGAGCAGCTCCTTCTTCGCCGACTCGGTCGGCGCCGCCTTGTACTTCTCCATCAGGTCGGCGAGCTCGCCCCGCCGCTTCGCGAGGTCCTTCGCGAGCCGGACGAGGTCCTCGGCGCGCTGCTTGTCGAGCAGCGCCTCGAGGTAGAGGATCCCCTTCTCCAGCTCGGCGTCGAGCTGCGCGTCGAGCGCGGCGACGCTCCGGAGGAGGGTCGGATCGGGCTTCGTGCGGACCCGGAACGCCTGCGCGATGCCCGCGCGGGCGGCGGTGAGCCGCTGCTCGGCGAACCGGAGCTGCCCGGCCACGTTCTCGAGCGCGTTCGCGACCTGGCGCGGCGCCGCGCGGTCCCTGCGGAGCGCGCGCGCCGTCTCGCGGAGCCGCTCGTGGAGCTGCCGCGTCCGGAGATCGAGCTGGTCGGCGAGGACCAGCCGGTCGGCGGAGGAGAGCGGCCCCGCGGCGAGGGTCTCGAGCCGATCCGCGAGCAGCGTCACCAGCTCCTCGAACACCTGCTTCGCCTGCTCGAGCACCTTCCGCCGGTGCTCCGCCTCCGAGTAGATCTTCACGCGGTGCGTGTCGGAGACCCCGGTCTTCGGCCCGGACACGCGGTCCCCGTCCACCGCCTCGAGCCGGTAGGAGAGGACCTCGCCCTCCCCGAGCCGCTCGGGCGCGAGGTCGAGGTCGTACGAGCCGGAGTCGCGCCGGACGTCCGCGCCGGCGCGCAGCACCTTGCGTCGCTCGTCGCCCGCGGGCGGCGTCACGACGAGCGCCACCTCCGTGAGGCCGACGTCGTCCTCCGCTTGCCACTCGATGCGGACCATCGCGCCGGCGTCCACCTCCACCTCGCGCTCCGGCGAGGCGATGCGCGCCTCGGGCGCGAGGTCCTGCTCGGCGGCGATCGGGAGCGGCGGCCCCTCCGCGACGGCGCGGCCGCGGCGGTCGAGGAAGCGGAACCGGTAGCTCCCGCTCTCCTCCACGACGAAGCGGCCGGAGAGCTCGCGGCCGTTCTGGACGCCCAGGGCGACCCGCCGGGTGGTGCGCTGGGTCGAGGTCACGGCCCCCGCCTCGAAGGTGGCCTCGAGCTCGGCGGCCTCCACCTTGCGGTCGGCGCGGGTGTGGAGCTCGACCTCGGTGCCCTTCGGCGCGCGGACCTCGCCGCCGGTACCGGAGAGGGTCCGCGGCTCGCGCCGCATGTACGCGGGGTAGCGGAAGGTGAGCTCGATGTCGCCGGTGATCGGGTCGACGGCAGGGGCCGCCGCGGCCGCGCGGGCGAACAGGCGCGCGTAGCCCTTCCCGAGCGGTGCCCCCGCGAGGAGGAGCGCGACGGCGTTCGCGGCCGCGACGGCCGCGAGCGCGGCGAGCCC
>JAHWYA010000150.1 GCA_020028115.1 Anaeromyxobacter sp. | reverse complement strand
TCCCGTACGCCGCGTTCGTGCTCTTCGGCGATCATCCCGCAGCGACTCGCCTCAGACAGCGCGCCGACGCCGCGCGGAAGTCCTGAGCACGTGAGTCCTCTGACCGTGATCAGGGTCGGGCGAGCCGAGAAGGACACGCTGGCAGAGGCATTGCTCACATGCGAGCCCTGGTTCCGGAACAGGTCGGCCAGGACCGGAACCGCGATCTTCACAGGAGCGGGTCCGCTAGAATCACGACGTGACGCTCGTCGAAATTGCCGACGGCTTGCCGTGGGGCCTACACGACGCCTACCTGGAGAGGCTCGAGCTGGACTGGCTCGCGGCCCGTCTGACGCTCACCATTCGCGTCATGATGACCGAGCATCAGGACATGGATCAGCGCGCTCGGATCACCATCGACGGGCTCGTGTTCTGCTCCATCGAGCCGCCGGAGATCGACCCAGCGAAGGGGTACACGCGGATTCCCGACGGGGGGCTCTGGATCAGCGATGGCCCTGGTGCAGCGGAGGCGGGCGCGACGAGCCTACCCGCGACGCCCGAGGGTTGCTTCCTGCACTGGTTCTACGTCGGCCCGTGGAACCGATTCATCCACGTCTGCGCGAGGGACGCACGGCTGGAATGGCTCGAACCCGCACCGGTCGCGTCGCGCGCAAATACGAGAGCGTTGTTCCCGGGCGACGAGATCCCCGACCCGGCTCGGTGACCAGCGCTGAGCGCCGTCAATGCGCGGCGACCCGCGCGTCGGGCGCCTCGGCGCTGGCCGCGGCGCCTTCCGCCCGGAACGTCCCGACGAGGATCGGCACCGCGATCTTCACGAGCAGCGTGAAGACGAGGAACCCGACCCCGAACACCCCCGCGGCGACGCCCCACTCCACCAGCGTCGGCTTGTACTCGTAGATCTGCCCGAGCGTGTCGGGGGTCATGCCGGGGATGATGAGCCCCATCCCCTTCTCGATGTAGACGCCCGCCCAGATGAGGAGGCAGCCGAGGTTCAGCGTCGCGAAGTTGCGCCGGGTCCAGGGGATGAGGAACAGGACGAACGCGACCACGCTGCAGAAGAGCGCGAACCACGCGTAGGGCACGAGCGTGCGGTGCTCGCCGATGCCGGTCCAGAGGTACTGCGTGTAGAGGAGGTGCTCGGTCGCCGAGTAGTACTCCTTGAAGAGCTCCGCGCCGAGCAGGAACAGGTTCACGAACATCGCGTACGACATGAGCTCCGCGATCTTCCAGATGGCCTCGTTCTGGATCGGGAACTTGAACGCCTTCCGGAGCACCTGGAACAGGATGATCATGACCGCCGGCCCCGAGCAGAACGCCGAGGCGATGAAGCGGGGCGCCAGGATCGACGCGTTCCAGTACGGGCGCGCCGCCATGCCGTTGTAGAGGAACGCCGTCACCGTGTGGGTCGAGAGCGACACCGGGATCGAGAGGAGGACGAGCGGGAGGAAGATCCGCTTGTCATAGCTCTGGCCGCGGTACGTCTTGAACATGAGGTACGAGACGAGCACCACGTTCACGAGCAGGTAGCTGTTCAGGACGAGGGCGTCCCAGGTGAGGAGCGAGCGCGGGAAGTTGGGCGTGCCGACGAACGGCATGATGTGGAGGAACCGCTCCGGTCGCCCCATGTCCACGAGGATGAAGAGGAGGCACATGACGAGCGCGCTGATGGCGAGCAGCTCGCCGAGGACGACGACCTCCTTGATCGGCTTCCACTGGTAGACGTACGCGGGGATGACGAGCAGCACCGCCGCCGCAGCGACGCCGACGAGGAACGTAAAGTTCCCGATGTAGAAGGCCCAGGACACCTCGTCGCGCATGTTCGTGACGATGAGGCCGCCCCGCGCCTGCTCGGCGTACGCGAGCGCGCCGACGAGGATCGTCGCGAGGAGGAACGCGACCCACGCCTTGTACGCCTTGCCGCCGGAGACCACCTGGCGGACGCAGCCCTTCAAGAACTCGAAGACGCCGGACATGTCCGTCCCTCGCTACGTGGCGTAGAAGTAGTAGAACTGCGGGTGCGTGGCGAGCTCCTCCTTGAAGACGAAGACGCGCTTCGTCTCCATCACCCGGCGGATCTCGCTCTCCGGGTCGAGGAGGTTCCCGAACTTCCGGGCGCCGACCGGGCAGACCTCGACGCACGCCGGGTAGCGTCCGTTCCGCGTCCGCTGGATGCAGAAGGTGCACTTCTCGACGACGCCCTTCGGCCGGGGGCGGTTGCCGAGGTAGTGCTGCACCGGGTTCAGCTCCGCCGCGGGGAGCTTCGGCTCCGCCCAGTTCATGTGGCGGGCGCCGTACGGGCAGGCCGACATGCAGCAGCGGCAGCCGATGCACCAGTCGTAGTCGATGACGACGATCCCGTCCTGCTCCTTCCACGTCGCCTGGGTCGGGCAGGCCTTCACGCACGGCGGGTTCCGGCACTGCTGGCACTGCACCGGGAAGTAGAACTTGCCGGGCCGGGGGACGGTGTCCGCGTCGTAGTACAGCTCGGAGTGCGCGAGGTCGACGCCGTGGTCCTTCTCCATCTCGAGGACCCGGATCCAGTGGATCTGCGGCTGCTCGCGCGACTGGTTGTTCTCCTTCACGCAGGCGTAGACGCAGCGGCGGCAGCCGACGCACCGCGAGATGTCGAGCCCGTAGCCGAACTCGACGCCGGGGCGCGGCCCCTCCGCGGTGACCTTCGTGTCCTTGCCGAACCGCTCCTTGTTGCGGCGCTCCACCTTGGCGAGCACCTTCGCGAGCTCGTCTCTCGAGAGCTCCTTGAAGTGGCTGCGCAGGAACTCGCCGACGTCGACGCCGCAGCCCGCGAGCGCGGAGACGGCGGCGCCCGCGGCGGCGGTGCGCAGGAACGCGCGGCGGGAGGGGTTCATCGGCTCGGCGCCGAGGGGATCGGCCCCGCCGTCCTGGATCACGTTCAGCGCCTTGCGCGAGGTCATCGGCCGGCCTCCGCGGGACGCTTCCATCCCCGCATCTCCTCCGGGCGCGCGGGCCGCGGCTCCGGCTTGATCTTCTCGAGGGTGGGCGCGACGGTGAGCTTCCCGTCCACCGTGATCTCCTTCACGCCCTTGAAGCTCGGCGAGTGCGGGTTGTGGCACGACACGCAGAGCAGGTAGGTCTTCGCGCCGTCCCACATCCCGACGCGCCGCCCGTGCACGCCCGCTCGCCAGTCGCGGTACTTGTCGCCGTGGCACTGGCCGCAGAGCCGGTACGACTCGGTGAACGGAACGGTCGCGCCGCTCGCGAGCCGGAGCACGTCGCGGTTCTGCAGGTCGTGGCAGTCGAGGCACCAGCGGTGCTCGGCGTCGTGATCGAACACCGCCTGCTGCTCGTCGTGGAACCCGAGCTCGCGCCGCGTCGGATCCTTCTGATCCTTGTGGCACTCCATGCACGGGAAGATCCCGTCGGAGAAGGGCGGCGGGCGCGCCTCGTACAGGATCTCCTTCTTCTTCTCGGGCGGGGCGGCGGGCTTCGCCGCCGGCTGCGAGGCGAGCGCCCGCGCCGCGACGAGCGCTGCGAGGAGGACGACGATCCAGGGTGTGCTCTTTTGCCGCATCCAACCTCCCGAAGGGACCCGAGGGTACCCTCTGGCGACAAGGCTATCAGCAATGAGCGGGCGCCCGGAAGGGGTACCTCCTAAATTCCGTTGTAACTTTAGGTTGTTATCGGACCGCGCCGGTACGCAAAGCGAGACCGGGTCGCGCTTCAGCGCCACTCGCCGTATGCCCGGCCGCTCTCGTGGAGGCTCGCGAGGAGCGCACCGGTCGCCTCATCGAGCCGGCCGCCCGGCTCCTTCGCCCACGGCGTCCCTGGCAGGGGATCGAAGGCGTGCGCATGGACCCGCGCGCCCATCCGCGCGAGGCGCGCGAGCTGGCGGCGGGTCGCCTCGCGATCGTCCTCGGTCTCGCCCGGGAGCCCGAACACGAAGTCGACGCTCGGGCGGAACCCGCACTCGAGCGCGATCGCGACGGAGCGGGTGACCGCCTCCGCGTCGTGGCCGCGGCCCATCGCGGCGAGGAGCCGGTCCGAGCCCGACTGCCCGCCGAGGATGACCATCCGGTTGTCGCAGAAGCGGCGGATCACGGCGAGCGCGCGGGGGCTCACGTGCTCGGGCCGGAGCTCGGAGGGGAACGTGCCGAAGAGGATCCGAGCGCCGCGGCCCGTGGGGCCGACCTCCTCGCGCACCGCGGCGAGGAGCGCCTCGACCGCCCCGAGCTCGCAGCCGCCGTCGGCCGAGCCCCAGGACAGCGCGGACGGCGTGATGAACCGGGCGTCGACCGCCCGCGCGGCGCGCTGCGCGCGGACGGCCTCGCGGACCGCGGCGAGGCTGCGGTGGCGGAAACGCGCCCGGAAGAGGAACGGCGTCTGGCAGAAGCGGCAGGCCCAGACGCACCCGCGCGTGAGCTCGATCGGCCCCGCGCGCCCGAGCGAAGGAGCGCCCGCCGGGAAGCGATCGAGGTCCACCGGCGCGGCGCGGCCGCTCGTGCGGAGCGCCCCGCCGTCGAGCCAGGCGAGGCCGGGGATGACGCGCGGGTCCTCGCCCGCGGCGAGCGCCGCGAGGAGCCGCGGCAGGGTCTCCTCCCCTTCGCCGACGGCGGCGAGCTCGAAGCCGGCGCGCAGCGTCGCCTCGGGCGCGCCGGACGCGTGGGCGCCGCCCGCGACGTGGACGACGCGCGGATCGGGGAGCGCGGCGCGGACGATCGCGAGCTCGGCCGCGACCTCCGCCGCGCTCGCCGTGTAGAAGGACCAGCCGACGACCGGGCGACGGCCTTCCGCGAGCGCAGCCGCTGCGGCCCGAACGACCTCCGCGGGAGAGCGGGCGACGGCGACCGGCACGCCGCTCGACGCGGGGTGCGCGAGGACGGCGCCGGCGAGCGCATTCCACGCGAAGCGCGACGTCGGGCGGTCGTGGAGGACGAGGGTGATGCCGGGCATGGGCGCCGGGGGCGACGGTAGCCGCGCGCGGCGGGACGGCGCAACGGGGCGCCGGCAATCTAGAACCTCCCCCTCACGAGCACGTCCCGCATCGACACCGTCCCGACGAGCTTCTTCGCCTCGTCGACGACGGGCAGCCGCTCGAGGTCCCCCTCCCCGAACCGCGACGCGACATCGGCGAGCGACATGGCAGTCGTGATCGGCTCGACCGTCCGGTCGACCACGTCCGCCGCGACGATCATCCCGAGGAGCGCGCCCTCGGAGATCGTGCCCTTCAGCGCGTCGAGCCGGATGACGCCGAGGAGCTGTCCCTCCTCCGAGGTGACGTACAGATCGTGGCCGGGCGGCAAGGCGAGGAGCTTCTTCAGCACCTCCTCGAACGTCGCCGACGGCCCGAGGTGCGCCGCGTCCCCCACGACGAGCCCGGCGACCGCGGTCGTCCGCAGCCACTCCGGCCGCGGCAGCTCGGGGAGCCCCACCCCGCGGCGCCGCAGCGGCGCGGTGTAGAGCGAGTCCGGCTCGATCGCCCGGCTCGTCGCGGCCGCCACCGCCGCCGACAGCATGAGCGGCAGGATGACGCCGTAGTCGCCGGTCATCTCGAAGATGATGAGCACCGACGAGACCGCCGCGTGCGTCGTGCCCGCGAGCACGGCCGCCATCCCGACGAGCGCGAGCGCGCCCGGCGGCGCGCTGCCCGGGACGACCCGGGTGATGAGCTCGCCCGCGGCCGCGCCGAGCGTCGCGCCGTAGAAGAGCGACGGCGTGAAGAGCCCGCCCGG
>JAHWYA010000149.1 GCA_020028115.1 Anaeromyxobacter sp. | reverse complement strand
CGAACCGAAAGCTCTTTCGCTGCGTGTAGACGGTGGTCTCGTCGTGCGTCGAGCCGTCCTTGAAGCGAAAGCGGAGGCGCGTCGTCACGCGATCTCCGCTCGAGGTCTGGATCAGGTCGCCGTCGGCGAGCGCGGTCCCGTCCAGCGAGTGCAGCGCGAGGAAGCCGTGCGCCAGCCCTTCCGGGTACGCCACCTCGACCGGGTCGGCCGGCGACGAGGTAGGCGCGAGCAGCGCGAGCAGCGCGACCCCGGCGACCATCGCGGCGCGAGCGGACGATCGCCTGGTCGAGGTGCGCACGCGGACCCCCGGTCTCCACCGCGAAAATGCGTCCGGCCCGGCGATACGGCACGAGGCGCACGAGAGTCGCTCAGCTCCAGCGGAACAGCCGCAGCGCCGCGCCGAACGACACGAGCGCCACGGCGGAGAGCAGGGCCATCCGCGGCACCAGCGCGGCGAGCCCGGCCCCCTCGTTCATCACAGCCCGCAGCCCGTCGTTGAGGGCGGTGAGCGGGAGCGCGCGCACGAACGGCTGGAGGAAGCCGGGGAAGTGGTCGGCGGAGAAGAACACGCCCGAGAGGACGAACATCGGCATCATCACGAGGTTCATGAGGCCGCTCGCCGTCTGCGTGTTCCTGGCGCGCGACGCGACGAGCAGGCCGAGCCCCGCGAACGCCAGCGCGCCGAGCACCGCCATGACCCCGAGCGCCACGACCGACCCGCGGAGCGGCACGCCGAAGGCGAGCATGCCGAACCCGACCAGCACCGGCACCTCCAGCACGAGGAAGAGCATCCGCACCAGCACGAAGGCGAGCAGGTACTCGCTCCTGCGCATCGGCGTCGCCACCATCCGGCGCAGCAGCTTCTTCTGCCGGTCCTCGACGATGACCCAGCCGATCCCCCACATGCCGGCGGACATGATGTTCATCCCGACGAGCCCTGGGACGAGGAAGTCCACGTAGCGCGAGCCCGGCTCGGTGACGCGCTCGTCCTCGACGCCGAGCGGGTCGGTCCGGCCGGCGGCGCGCTGGAGCCGGTCGTCCGCGACCGCGCGGGCGAGGCGGCTCTCGGGGCGCGTCGGATCATAGCGGTAGGTGGGCGGAGTGCCGGGGACGACGACGATGGCGACGCGCCCGGTGCGCAGCGCCGTCCGGGCGGCGTCGGGCGGCATGATCTCCGCGGTGACGTCGTGCCCCGCGGACAGCGCGGCGCGCGCCTCTTCGGCGCCCGGTCCCGCCTCGACCGCCGTCCTCACGGCGTCGGGCGGGCGGCTGCGGAAGGCGATGCCGAGCGCGATGGTGAGCAGCACCGGGAAGGCGAACGTCCAGAAGACGGCGGACGGCTCGCGGAAGAAACCCCGGATGCGGGCGAGGGTGAGCTGAACGAGCGGCGAGCGCTCGAAGCGTCCGGGAGCGCGGCGCGCCGGCGCGGGCGCAGGTGCGGGCGAAGGCGCGGGCGCGCTAGTCACGGAGCCTCCGTCCGGTGAGGGTCACGAAGACGTCCTCCAGCGTGGCGCGGTGCGTGGAGAGCGCGCCGAGCGTCACCTCCCGAGCCTGGAGGAGGTCGAGGAGGGCAGGGATCGCGACGTGAGGTCGCTCGACCGTGAGCGCCCAGCCCGCGCCGTTGCGCCGGGCGGCCTGGACGCCCGGCAGCGCGTGCAGCGCGGGCTCGTGGAGGGCGCCGGTCGCCTCGAACTCGACGACCTCCTGCCCGACGAAGCGCGCGATGAGCTCGCGTGGCGTGCCGAGCGCGATCACCTTTCCGCGGTCCACGATGGCGACGCGGTCGCAGAGCCGCTCCGCCTCGTCCATGTAGTGGGTCGTGAGGAGCACGGTCCGCCCGCTCGCCTTCATGTCGAGGACCACGTCCCAGAGCTGCCGGCGCGACTGCGGGTCGAGGCCGGTGGTGGGCTCGTCGAGGAAGAGGAGCTCCGGCTCGCCCACGAGCGCGCAGGCGACCGCGAGCCGCTGCTTCTGGCCGCCCGAGAGCCGCTCGTAGCGTGCGCGCCGCTTCTCCTCGAGCGCGACGAGCGCGATGACGTCGTCGACGCCGAGGCCGGAGGGATAGAAGGACCGGAACAGGCGGACGAGCTCATCGACCGTGAGGCGCTCGTAGAGGTGGGTCTCCTGGAGCGTGATCCCGAGCCGGGCGCGCAGCGTCCGGGCGTCCCTGGCCCAGGTGCCGCCGAGCACCTCCACCTCGCCGGCGGTGGGCTCGGTGAGGCCCTCCAGGATCTCCACCGTGGTGGTCTTGCCGGCGCCGTTCGGCCCGAGGAGCCCGAAGCACTCGCCGCGCTGCACGTCGAGATCGAGGCCGTCCACCGCGAGGACGTCGGGCGGATAGCGCTTCACGAGCCCGCGGCAGCGGATGGCGAGGTCCGGCATCGGGGGCGGAAGATAGCGGAAGCGCGGGCGCCGCGCGCGCGGACCGCGACCTCGAGCGAGGCGTCAGCGCCGCGTCAGTGGACCTGGAGGCGCCGAGCGCCTCGGCCGTGGCACTCGCCGTACTTCTTCGCGCTGCCGCAGGGGCACGGCGCGCCCGGGTCGAGCCGAGGGTCACGATCGACGTAGGCGGTCGGCATGCCGGCGGCGTCGCAGTGGCTCCCGAGGGGAATCCAGTTCTCGGCGGCTCGGTCGAGCGCCGAGTCGATACGGGCCCGCTGCTCGTCGGAGAGGCTCCCGCCGAGGAGCCGGATCGCGGTGGCGAGCGCGGTGAGGTGCTCCGCTGCGCAGATCTCGCAGTCACCGATCGGGGTCTCGAGGAGACGGTCGAGCGTGACGGTGAGCTCGCGGAGCGCGGTCCGGTCGCGGTACGCCGTGAGGTACTGCGCAGCGTTCAGCGGGTCGTCGTCGAGCATGCGGACGAGCGCAGCGCGGATGCGCCCGTCGCGGACGCCGGTCATGACGAGCTTCGCGCCGATGCGGCCGCGTCCCTCGACGGTCGCGCAGAGATCGAAGGCGGCGAGGAGCGCGCCGACCGTGTTCGGCAGCGCGTCGGGGCTCTCGCGGGGACGGCGAGTCGAGCGGGCGGGGTGCTTTGGGCGGGGCATGTGTTCCTCCGGCGTTCGAGGGGCGCCGGCCCGCGCCGCGGTCCGAGGTACGCGGCGCGGGCGGCGCGCGACCGCCGGACCGCGAAATCCGCGGCGCGCCGGACGCACGGAGGCGGAGTAGCAAGTCGTGTGCTCGGCGGGGCTAGCGCGCCGCCGCGACGAGCTCCGCGAGCGCGCACGTCGCGGCGCGGAGGTCACGCGGACCACCGGACCCCCTTCCGGGGCCGATCGAAGCACGCGAAAGCCCGGGCCTCGTCCTGCTGACAAGTTGCAGGCGGGAGGTGTCACATGGCCGAGAGCCTTTCTCCGCAGGAGGTGAAGGCGAAGGTCGCGAAGGTGCTCGCCGACGCCGAGGGCAACCTGCGCTGGCTGCAGGAGAACGTCCCGCGCCTGTTCGCGGGCGTGCTGCGCCAGGACGAGGCGGTGCTGACCGCCCTCGCCGTCGGGCTGTCGCGGCTCCGCACCGAGCGCCACCTCGTCCTCGCGGACCGGGAGAAGGAGCTCGTCGTCGCCCAGCTCGACGTCCCGGGCTCGATCGTCGCGGCGCTGCAGCGGCTCGAGGACCGGGCGATCTCGCGGTCGGAGTTCTTCCACTCTCACGGACCCGTGCCGGGCGCTGGGCGGGCGCTCGAGATCCAGCACTACGTCTTCGATCCGAAGCCGGAGGCGCTCGTCGCCCAGGCCGGCGAGCCGGCGATCCCCGACGCGGTCCGGCGTGCCATCGAGGCCGCGCTCGCCGACGACGGCGCGCGCATCGACGCGTCCGGCCGGGCGGACCTCCTGCGCACGCTCTGGCGCGCTGACGAGCGCTACGTCGCCCACGCGCCGCCGCGCCAGATCTCGCAGCTCATCCGGCTCCTCCACCGCAGCCGGGTGCAGGGCGGCTTCACGATCGACGTCGAGCAGGCGGACTCGGCCGCCGGCCCCGGCCAGGTGAACGTGCTCTTCGCCGTCGAGAGCCCGCCGCCGAAGGACCACCTCGCGCAGGTGACGGAGGTCTTCAACCGACTCGACCTCGGCGTGCGCCGCTCGCTCACGATGGTGGTGAGCACGGCGACCGGGCCGGTCTTCCTCGGCAGCTTCAACGTGGCGCGCCGCTCGGGCGGGCCGCTCGAGAAGGACTCGGACCTGTTCCGGAGCCTCAAGCGCCAGCTCTACAACACGCAGATCCTGGCGACCGAGTCGCCGGCGTACAAGGAGTTCGTCCTCACCGGCGTGCTGACGGGCGAGGAGGCGTCGCTCGTGAACGCCTTCATCGGCTTCTGCCACACGAACCTCGCGCACAACCAGCCGCACCGCTACACGCTCGAGGACGTCGTCCGCGCGTTCATCTCGGATCCGGACATGTCGCGGCGCCTCGCGCTGCTGTTCGAGGCGCGGTTCGACCCCGGCGTCGCCGACCGCGAGCGGCGGTACGCGCCGGATCTCGCGGCGCTGGAGCACGAGGTCGCGAGCTACAACACCGGCCACCGCGCCCTCGACGAGTTCCGGCGCTCGATCTTCAGGACGACGCTCGTCTTCATCCAGCGCACGATGAAGACGAACTTCTTCGTCCCCGAGAAGAACGCGCTCTCCTTCCGGCTCGACGCCGGGTACCTCGACGACCTGGGCCCGGAGTTCACGGGCGACCTCCCGCCGGAGCGCCCGTACCGCGTGACCTTCTTCTTCGGCCGCAGCGGCCTCGGCTACCACATCGGCTTCGCCGACATCGCCCGGGGCGGCTGGCGCACCATCGTGACGAATAGTCGCGACGACTACGTCACCGTCGCGAACCGCGTCTTCCGCGAGAACTACGTCCTCGCCCACACCCAGCACCTCAAGAACAAGGACATCTACGAGGGCGGCTCGAAGCTCGTGTGCGTCCTCCGCGTCCCGCCCGGCGAGCCGCGCGAGCAGATCAACCAGCGGCTGCACCGGCTCCAGCTCGACTTCACGAGCGCGTTCCTCGACATCTTCGTCACCGAGAACGGCCGCGCGCGGAACCCGCGGGTCGTGGACTTCTACGGCGAGGACGAGCCCATCGAGCTCGGCCCCGACGAGAACATGCACGACGAGATGATCGAGGCGATCGCCGAGCTGTCGCGCGGTCGCGGCTACGTGCTCGGCGCCGACCTCCGCAAGGACCCGTTCGCGGTGAAGCTCACGGGCGGGCCGAACGGCGACGTCGCCGGGAACGGGCTCAGGCTCCTGCTCGAGCGCTGCCCCGGGGTGCGCGTCCGCCTCGTCCTCGACGGGACCGCGGCCCTGTACGACCCGGCCGGGCTCGACCGCGAGGCGCTGTCGGCGATCGTGCTCCGCGCGGACGCCGACGCCTTCGACACGAAGCGGCTCGGCCCCGGCGGCTTCGTCCTCTACCGGAACGAGCGGCGGAAGGAGGGGCTCCGGGAGCTGTACCGGAAGGTGGAAGCGACGCCCGCCGGGCTCCGCGAGGAGTGGCTCACCCAGGACGAGTTCAACGAGCGGACCGACAGGATCCTCTTCGAGGTGGAGGCGGACCTGTTCATCCCCGCGGGCGGGCGGCCGGAGACGATCGACGAGCAGAACTGGCGCCGGTTCCTGCGGGAGGACGGTAAGCCCTCGTCGAGGGTGATCGTGGAGGGGGCGAACTCATTCATCACGCCCGAGGCGCGGAAGCGGCTCCAGGCGGCGGGGGTCGTCGTGCTGCGGGACGCGTCGGCGAACAAGTGCGGTGTGATCTCGTCGTCGTACGAGATCATCGCGAACCTGCTGCTGTCGGAGGACGAGTTCCTCGCCCACAAGGACGCGTACGTGTGCGACGTGCTCGAGATCCTGGAGCGCCGGGCGCGCGACGAGGCGCAGCTCCTGTTCCGGCGCCACCGCGAGGAGGGCGGGAAGCGGACCTTCACCGAGATCTCGGACGCGGTGAGCAAGGAGATCATCGCGCGGAAGGCCGAGCTGTTCGCGTTCTTCCAGGCGCACCCCGAGGTCGCGGGCGGCGAGCCGTGTCAGCGGGCGCTCCGGGCGCACCTGCCGAGGATGATGCAGGAGCCGGTATGGCGCGGGCGCACCGAGCGGCTGCCGCCGAAGTACCGCTCGGCCATCCTGGCCGCGGAGATCGGTGCCGCGATGGTGTACCGGACGCCGTTCGTGCCGGACTTCGGGGCGGCCCTGGTGCAGTACGTGGAGCGGGAGTTCTAGGGCGAGGCACGGGCTACAGCGCGAGGAACGCCTTCACGGCGGCGTAGTCCTGCTCGTGGACCGCGCCGACCCGGACGCAGCGGAGCCAGCCGGAGGGGTCCACCAGCGCATGGATGGGGATCATGGCGTCCCGGGCGACCCCGAACGAGTCGAGCAGCGGCCCGAGGTCCGGCTCGGAGCGAAGCCAGCGGATCGAGCCGGGCAAGCCCTTCGAGCGCCAGGCGCCGAGCTCCTTCTCCGCGGCCGCATCGTCGATGCTGACGAACTCGAACCGGACCTGCGCGCCGTCTCGCGAGAACCCGTCCCGCCAGCGCCCGAGGAGCTGCAGCTCCTCCACGCACGGAACGCACCACGTCGCCCAGAGATTGACCCAGGTCCACGTGGTCCCGCTCGGACCCGCGGGGCTCCCCCCGTCGTCCCCGCCGGGCAGTGGGCGCTGTGGCGGGGCCGCGTACCGGCGAGCCCCCTCGCCGCCGGAGGGATAGCTCTTCTCGCAGAACGCGCTCTGCGCGGTCGCGGAGGACGCGGCCTGCTTGCGAACGCCGGCGAAGCGCTCCGGCACCACCGCCTCGGCCGTCGAGGTTTGCGCATCTCGACAGGCGCTCGCGAGGACGAGGCCGAGGACGACGGTGGCGGCCGCGAGGGCCCGCCGATCAGATCGCACAGTCGATCCAGGCGACGAAGGCGCTGCGGTTGATGTCCGCGCGGCTGCACGAGCCCGAGCGGGAGCGGTTCCAGCTACAGAACTCGTCGGAGAGCTGCGCGAACTCCTCGCCGAGCCAGAGCAGGCCCGCCTCCTTCTTGAGGTCCTCGTCGTGGAACTTCTGATCGAGGTAGTCGAGGACCGACTTCGCGCGGTCGCGGCTGAGCGCCTCGTTGTACTGCTCGTCGCCGTCCGGGCTCGAGCGCGAGACGATGAAGAAGAAGCTCGCGCCGCGCTGATCGCTCCACGCCTTCTCGACGAGCGCGCGAGCCGCCGGATCCAGCTCGGCCTTCGTGGAGTCGAACTGGATGATGTGCGCCCGGTTCATGAGCGGCTTGAACATCGCGTTGAAGTCGCGGCCGGAGAGCGCGGCGACCTTCTTCGCCTGGAGCGGCTGACAGCCCCGCCCGCCCCCGCCGCCCTCGAGCAGGCCGCACGCGCCCGCGACGCGGCGCACGATCGCCTTCAGCTCCGGCGTGCAGTACGCGTCGTTCGCCACGCTCGCGGTCGCGACGTCGCGCGTGGCGGACTTGCTCGCGCCGAGGCGGGACTGGGCCGACGCGGCCGAGGTGACGACGAGGACCAGCGGGATCGCGAGCGCCGCGACGAGCAGGATCCAGCGCTTGGAGGTGTCGCTCATGGCCGGACCTTTTCGTCAGCGGGGGCGGGGGAGGGGGCGCCGACGGCTGCGGCGTCCGCGGCAGCGGGGACGAGCGAAGGAGCGGCCGCAGGCGGAGGAGCGGGGGCGAGCGAAGGCTCGGGCGTGACCGGCTTCGCCACGACCTCCGCGACCGGCTCCGCGGCGACCGCGGGCTGGAGCTCCGCGGCGACCGTGGGGGGTGGAGGAGGCGGAGCGCGCGGCGGCTCCGCGGCGCGCCTCCTCGCGCGCTCCTGCGCGGCCTCGGGCGACAGCATGCGGGTCAGCGTGTACTCGAGGCCGAGGTCGGTGTCCTCGTCGCACATGCGGCTGCCGCCGACGAAGAGCTGGGGCGTCAGCACGGGGATCGCGTTGGCGACCGCCCATCGCAGGCTCTTCGTGAGCTTGCTCTTCACGACCGCGCTGCCGAGGCAACCCTTGACGCCGGGGAACTCGCGCTCGATCCGCTCCCGCAGGGCCCCTTCGTTCCTGGCTGCGAGCTCGCGAAGCTCCGCCTGGCGAGCGAAGGCCCACTGGAGGACGGCACCCGCCTCGGCGGCGTTCCTCGTTCCGCCGCGAACGCCCGCGGCGCAGAGGATGGCTTCGCTGACGGCGCAGGCGCCGGGGTGGATGGACTCGGTCACCATCCAGTTGCAGGTCGAGTCGAGCGGGAAGAGGACGCCGTTCAGGTCGAGGCGCTCGCCGAGCGAGCTCGCCGCGAGCCGGGCGTCGAACGCCTTGCAGGACGGGCAGAGCGGGTCGAGCACCTCGATCGACGCGGCTCCCCCGGCGTGGGGCGCGAGCGGGATCATCACCCCAGCGGCGTCCTCTGCGCGCACGAGCGAGCCACAGCCGCGCATCGAGGTCCTGGGATCCGGCTTCGGCACGAGGACGACGTACGCCAGCGTCAACGCGGCGACGAGGCCGACTCCCTCCACCAGCGCAGGCCCGAACCGGGCTCCGGACCAGGGGTTCTGCGCGCGGTGCGCGAGGAACGCGCCCACGAAGCAGGCCGCGCTCGCCGCATAGATGCCGACGCAGACCTTGCAGAGGGCGTCGAGCTTGTAGACGGCGAGGACGCCGTAGACGACCGACATCAAGACGGGCAGGACCGTCGCGACGAGCAGCACCTTGGTCTCGCCCGAGGAAGTCTGGCCGCGCCAGAGCATCAGGCCGGCCCGGTAGGCGAGGAAGGCGAAGACGGCGAGCGCCCACAGGCTGACGGGGACTCCGCCCCATAGCTGCTCGCGGAAGAACGAGCTGTAGGGGCTCATCATCACGGTCCTGCAGCCGCTCTCGGCGATCTCCTTGGCGGCCCCGGGCAGGAACGAGCAGTGGATCGCGTGCACCTGGCGATCGAGGTGCGCCATGAAGTCGGTGGTGCTCAGCCCGGAGAAGACGGCGCCGACGAGGGCGCCCGCGAGCGCGACCACGAGGGGTCCCTTCGGAAGGACTCCGCGATGCCGCGGACGAAGCGCGTCGTCGGACGGCTCCCCGGGAGGCGGCGGCGCACCGTGTAGGTGCTCCGTGAACGCTGGATCGTTCGTTTCCATGGGCGGGAAGAAGACAAGCGCCGGGCCGGATGGTCAAGCACCGCACGGCGTCGCTCTGCGTCGCGCACCTACAGTGCGACACCCGAACCGTGCAGAGCCATCGGGAGACGGTGTCAGCGCGGGCCCCCCGCGACGCGCCGTGACGGCGAGGCACACCCCGACGGCCCGGGGCGCGGCGCAAGTACGCGATCTCGTTCGCAGGTCCTCGCTGGCCCGAATGCTGCTGAAGCAGCGTGGCAGAATACTCTGCCGCCGCTGTTCGTCGAGGTCAGGAGGAGACGGGAATGCGCTACCTGCTCGTTGCGTCGTCGCTGCTGCTCGGTTCGGTGACCTCGGCTCACGCCCAGGTCAGCGTCTCCGTCGGACTCCCAGGCGTGGACATCGGTATCAACGTGCCGGTGTATCCGAACCTCGTGCGGGTGCCGGGCTATCCCGTCTATTACGACCCTCGCGCGAGCGCGAACTACTTCTTCTACGACGGCGCGTACTGGGTCTACGAGGGAGACAACTGGTACGCGAGCAGCTGGTACAACGGGCCGTGGCAGGTGGTGGCGCCCGAGTCCGTCCCGCTGTACGTGCTGCGCGTCCCCGTGCGCTACTACCGTCGCCCTCCGCCGTACTTCCGTGGCTGGCACGCCAACGCGCCGCCACGCTGGGGTCACCACTGGGGCCGCGACTGGGAGCAGCGTCGAGGCGGGTGGGACCGGTGGGACCGACGTTCCGCCCCGCGTCCCGCACCGTTGCCGGTCTACCAGCGGGGGTATTCGGGGGACCGCTATCCTCGCGCGCCGGAGCACCAGCACACGATTCGATCCGAGCAGTATCGCTACCAGCCGCGTGAGGACGTGACGCGGCAGCACTTCCCCGCCGGCAACCGGGGTCGGGATCACGACGACCGCGGGCGGGACCACGACCACGAAGGGCGAGGGCGCGGCCACCGGTGACGTGATCGACGCGACGCTCTCCGTTCGAGATCTCGAACCGAGCGGCAGACTGGACCCTACGCGGGCGGCTGTCTGCCCGTGCGCCGAGTCGGCGAGCGTCAATCGGGTGGTGGTCCTTATTGTCGTGTTGAGGAGGAGGACCCGATGCGCTGCCAGGACCTGATGAAGACGGACGTCACCTGCTGTTCGCGGGATGAGAGCATCTTCGACTGCGCGACCAAGATGAACCAGGACAACGTGGGCTTCATGCCGATCTGCGAGGCGGACCACACGGGCGGCCACCGGCTCCTCGGCACGCTCACCGACCGCGACATCGTGCTCCGAGTCGTCGCCTTCGAAGGAGGCCGCGACCCTCGCCGCGTGAAGTGCGGCGAGGTGATGTCGAAGCACCCCATCATGTGCAAGCCGATGGACGACGTCGCGGACGCCGCCGATCAGATGGCGCAGCACCACATCTCGCGGATCTGCGTAGCCGAGGGTGACGTCCTGAAGGGCGTGATCAGCCTGTCGGACATCGCCCAGGCGTCTCGCGAGCGCGGTGCCGAGACCCTGCGCAAGGTCAGCGAGCGCGAGGCGCACGCGCCTCACCACTAGCGCCGGCAAGACAGGCGGCAGAGCGTGGAGCCGATCCTGGTCACGGGCGGCACGGGCACGCTCGGCCGTCACGTCGTTCGGCGCCTGCGGGACGCGGGGCGGGACGTTCGCGTCCTGACGCGCCGCTCGGGCAAGGACGAGAGCCGCCTGCAGTACGCGACGGGCGACCTGCTCTCCGGTGCCGGGGTCGACGCGGCGGTCGATGGCGTCGCGACGATCGTTCACTGCGCCGTC
>JAHWYA010000005.1 GCA_020028115.1 Anaeromyxobacter sp. | reverse complement strand
GTCGGCCGCGACCCCACGACCGACCTTGCGCTCCTGCGCGCCGCCGCGACCGGGCTCGCCCCGGCGCCCTGGACCGACGACGTGCCGGCGCCGGGCGAGCTCGTCCTCGCGCTCTCCCGTCCGGGAAAGGCGCCGCGCGCCGCCCTCGCCGTGATCGCCCGGTCGGCCGGGGAGTACCGCGCCCCCGGCGGCGGCCGCATCGACCGCTGGCTCGAGACCTCCCTCGACGTCGCGCCCGGCCTCTCGGGCTCCCTCGCGGTGGGCGCGACGGGCGCCGCCCTCGGCGTCGCGACCGCCGGGCTCGTGCGGGGCACCGTCCTGATCGTGCCGCCCGCGACGCTCCGCCGCGTCGTCCGCGCGCTCGCCGCGCACGGCGGCGTGCGCCGCGGGTTCCTCGGGGTCACGACGTTCCCCGTCCGGCTCGGCGCCGCCCTCGCGGCGAGGGCCGGCCAGCCGGCCGCGCTCCTCGTCTCGTCCGTCGAGCCGGAGAGCCCCGCGGCGCGGGCGGGACTCCTCCTCGGCGACGCCCTCCTCGCCCTCGGCGGAGCGGCGGTCGGCGAGCCCGGCGACCTCCTCGCGCTGCTCGAGGAGGAGCGCATCGGCGAGCCGCTCGCGGCGCGGATCGTGCGCGCGGGAGAGGTCCGCGAGCTGACGGTCACGGTGGGCGCGCGCGGCGCGCCGGGAGGGGGGCGCCCGTGACCGCGCTCCAGGCGTTCTCCTCCGATCTCGCCGACCTCGTCGAGGCCGCCGCGCCGTCCGTCGTCGGGATCGAGCACCGGCGTGGCCAGGGGTCGGGGGTCGTGCTCGCGCAGGACGGGTTCGTCCTCACGAACGCGCACGTCGCGGCGGGCGGCGGGCCGCTCCGGGTCCGGCTCTCCGGCGCCCGGGCGGTGCGTGGCGAGGTGGTGGGCGCGGACGCCCGCACCGACCTCGCCGTCGTGCGCGCGGACGCGACGGACCTGCCGCCGCTGCCGCTCTCCGAGCGACGGCTCCGGGTGGGCGAGGTCGTCGTCGCCATCGGCAACCCGCTCGGCTTCGAGCGGTCCGTCTCGCTCGGCGTCGTCTCCGCGCTCCACCGCAACCTCGGGGCGCCGCGCGGCGAGGTGCTCGAGGGGCTCGTGCAGACCGACGCGGCGGTGAACCCCGGCAACTCCGGCGGGCCGCTCCTCGACGCGCGGGGCGCCGTGGTCGGCGTCACCACCGCGATGCTGCCGTGGGCGCGCGGGATCGGGTTCGCGGTGCCCGCGACGACGGCGGGGTGGGTCGCCTCCACGTTGATCCACGAGGGCGCCGTCCGGCGTCCGGTCCTCGGCGTCGCCGCGCGCGGCGAGGACCTCGAGCCCGCGGAGGCGCGCGAGGCGGGCCGCGCGCGCGCGGTGCGGCTCCTCGAGATCGCCCCCGGATCTGCCGCGGCCGCGGCGGGCCTGCGCAAGGGCGACCTCGTCGTCGGCGCGGCGGGCGCGCCGGTCGAGACGCTCGACGACGTCGTCCGCGCGATGGTCCTCGGGCACCCGGAGGAGATCGCGGCCGACGTGCTGCGCGGCGGCGCGCGGCTCTCGCTCCGGATCCGCCCGCGCCCTCCCGAGGCGCGCGCCGCCGCCTGACGTGGCGAGCGCAGGGGCAGACGGATGAGTCTGACCCGGAGCGAGCGGGGGGCCCGGGGGGGCACGAGCCGAGCGAAGGCGAGGCGAGTGTCCCCCCGTAATGAAGACCCGGCGAGCGCGACACCACCGCTACTTGGTGGTGCCCGGCTGGCGGGTGCCCGGGTCGCTCGACGTGCCCGCCGCGCCGCCGCTCGGGTTCGAGCCCGGGGAGCCGCGGTCGGCCGGACCCGGAGCCGGGCCGCCGGTGTCGCCGCGCGAGCCGGAGGCCGGCTTGTCGGACGAGCCGCTCGACCCGGTGGAGCCGCCCATGGCGCCGGAGGAGCCGGTCGACGAGCCGCTCTCGGTGGGCCGGCGCCCCTGCCGCTGCTGGCCGGACTGATCGAGGGACTTCTGGACCTGCTTCGCGTGGTCGAGGTGCCCCTGGATCTGCGTCTGGGTCTGCTGGAGCAGCGACGCGAGCTCCTGGTGCTTGCCCTTCTGCGCGTCGCTCGCCGCGTCCTTCACTTCCTTCACGCTGCTCTCGTGGTCCTTCACGATGCGGGACATGAACTCCTTGTCGAAGTCCTTGCCGGTCTTGGACTGGAGCTTCTCCGCGTCCTTCTTCGCGTCCGCCTGGCGCTTCTGGAAGTCCTTGCCCTCGAGGCTCACGCCCATCGACTGCGCGGTCTGCGTGAGCTTCTGGTCCATCTGCTGGTGCTCGGTCTGCATCGCCTGCGCGAGCTGCTTCACGTCGGGCGACTGGGCGTTCTGCGCGCCGAGCTGCGCAAGCTGGAGCTCCGCCTGGTTCCCGGCGTGGATCTTCTCGAGCCGCTCCTGGAGCTTCTTGTCCACCTTCTGCCCGGCGCCCGTGGACGCGGAGCCGGCGGTCGCGCCGCTCGAGCCCGTCGAGCCGGTCGCGGAAGAGCCACTGGACCGGTCGCTCGAGGTGGAGCCGCCGGAGCTGGTCGACGAGCCGCTGCGGCCGGTGTCGCCCTTGCCGACGGAGTCTGGGCTGCCGGAGCCCGTCCCGCTCCCCGGCTGGCCCGTCGAGGTCTGCGCGCCGGCGACGCCGAAGGCCGCGATCGCGGCTGCGAGCCCCGTCGCGAGCCCGAAACGAATCATGTTCTTCATCGGATGTTCCCCTCCCGTTGGGTCTGTGCCTCGGCGAACAAGGTGCGAAGGGAGCGGGCGCGCCGCACGGGACGCGCGGGCGTGCGTCGACCCCGCGCCCGGGCGAGCAGGCGTGCCGCGGGCGGGCGGCGGCCCCTTCCCGCGCCGTGCGCCGCGTGGTAACGGCATGGAGTCATGAGCCTCGACGAAACCCGGATCGTGGGGTCCGGCCCGCAGGACACCGGCCGCGCGAAGACTCCGAACGCTGCGCTCGTCGTCGTCCACTCGCCCGACGAGGCGCAGAAGGGGCAGCGCTTCCCCGTCGGCGACGAGGACGTGACGCTCGGCCGCGAGGAGGACAACACCATCCCCGTCCCGTCGGACCAGGCGTCCCGCCGGCACGCGCGGATCTTCCTCTCCGGCGGCGCCCACGTCCTCGTCGACCTCGACTCGACGAACGGGACCTACCTCAACTCGACGCTCGTGAAGGAGCAGACGCTCCGCCACGGCGACGTCGTCCGGATCGCGACGATGGTCCTGAAGTACGTGGTAGGAGCCTAGGCCGCGCGGGGCCTGGACGTGGACTTCGACCTCGACTTCGACCTCGACCTCGACGTGGACCTCGACCTCGAACCGGGTGGACCGGTTCCAGGACCAGGACCAGGACGAGGTCGAGGACCAGGTCCAGGTCCAGGACCAGGTCCAGGTGCGGTCATTGCGCCGTGTATCCCCCGTCGATGACGACGGCGGTGCCGGTGATCCCCGCCCCGCGGTCGCTCGCGAGGAAGACCGCGTAGTCCGCGATCTCCCGCGGCGTGAGGAGCCGGCGCATCGGCACGAGCGGGTAGATGACGTCCTCGAGCACGCGCTCGAGCGGGACGTTCCGGGTCCGGGCGAGGTCCGCGAGCTGGTTCCGGACGAGCGGCGTGTCGACGTAGCCCGGGCAGAGCGCGTTCACGGTGACGCCGTGCGCCGCGCCTTCGAGCGCCGCCACCTTCGTGAGCCCGATGAGGCCGTGCTTGGCGCTGTTGTAGCCGGCCTTCCCGGCGAACCCGACGAGCCCGTTGATCGACGCGACGTTCACGACGCGCCCAAACCGCTGGCGCTTCATGATCGGGAAGGCGTGCTTGATCGCGACGAAGGGCGCGATCAGCATCACGCGGACGAGCAGCTCGAACTTCTCGGTCGCGAACTCCTCGATGGGCGCGACGTGCTGCAGCCCGGCGTTGTTCACGAGGACGTCGAGCCGCCCGTGCGCGGAGACCGCGCCCTGGATCGCCGCCTGGACCTGCGGCTCGCTCGTGACGTCGCAGGCGACGCCCCGGGCCGCGAGCCCCGCCTTCGCGAGCTCGTCCGCCGCGCGGGCCGCGGCGGGCCCGTCCTTGTCCGCGAGGGTCACCTTCGCCCCCTCGCGCGCGAGCTGCTCCGCGAGCTCGCGCCCGATGCCGCTCGCGGCGCCGGTGACGAGCGCCACCCGATCCTGGAGGACTCCGGCCATGGCTCACCCCGAAGAGGAAGGAGAGGACGACGACCGCTTGCGCCCGGCGCCCGTGAAGGACCGCGCGACGAGCGCGCGGACCTCGCCGACGATCCCGCGGCGGAACGACAGGACGCAGACGACGAACACCGCGCCGGTGATGACCGTCACCCAGGACCCCACGTCGGTGAGGTAGTTCTCGAGCGCGACGACGATGAGCGCGCCGACGGACGGCCCGACGACGGTGCCCATGCCGCCGAGCAGCGTCATGAGGACCACCTCGCCCGAGCGGTGCCAGTGCACGTCGGAGAGCGACGCGAACTGGAGCACGACCGCCTTGAGCGACCCCGCCAGCCCGGCCAGCGCCGCGGACAGCACGAAGGCGACCAGCTTGTACCGGTCGACGTCGTAGCCGAGCGAGAGCGCGCGGGGCTCGTTCTCGCGGACCGCGCGGAGGACGTGGCCGAACGGCGAGTGGATGGCGCGGTGGATGACGAAGAACGCGCCGAGGAACGCGGTGAAGACGAAGTAGTACATCGTGAGCTGCTGGTCGAGCGGGAAGAGCCCGAGCGCCTTGCCGCGCGGGATCCCCTGCAGCCCATCCTCGCCGCCCGTCCAGGACATCTGGACGACGAGGAAGTAGACGAGCTGGGCGAAGCCGAGCGTGATCATCGCGAAGTAGATGCCGGACCGCCGGATCGCGAGGCTCCCGAAGATCGCGCCGAGCGCGGTCGCCACGGCGGTCCCGGAGAGCACGGCGAGCTCCGTCGGGAGCCCCCAGGTCTTGGCGGCGAGCCCGGTCACGTAGGCGCCGGCGCCGAGGAACGCGGCGTGGCCGAAGGAGAGGAGCCCGGTGTAGCCGAGGAGCAGGTTGAAGGCGCTCGCGAACAGCGCGAGGCAGAGCACGTTCATCGCGAAGACCGGGTACACGACGAACGGCGCGACGATCCCGACGGCGACGAGCACGCCCCAGCCCAGCGCCTCGAGCGAGCGGAGGCGGCTCACCGCTCCCTCCCGAACAGCCCCGCCGGGCGGATGAGCAGCACGATCGCCATGACGACGAACACGACGACGCTCGACGCCTGCGGGTAGAGGTACTTCGTGAGCCCCTCCACGAGCCCGAGCCCGAGCCCGGTCACGATGGAGCCGGCGATCGAGCCCATGCCGCCGATGACGACCACGGCGAAGACCACGATGACGAGCGAGCTGCCCATGAGCGGCGTCACCTGGTACACGGGCGCCGCCATCACGCCCGCGAACGCGGCGAGCGCGACCCCGAAGCCGTAGGTGATGGTGAACATGAGCGGCACGTTCACGCCGAACGCCTGCAGGAGCTTCGGGTTCTCGGTCCCGGCGCGGAGGTAGGCCCCGAGCTTCGTCTGCTCGATGACGTACCAGGAGAGCGTGCAGACGAAGATCGACACGCCGACCACCCAGCCCCGGTAGATCGGCATGTACACGAAGCCGAGGCGGACCCCGCCCTGGAGGAACTCCGGCACCGGGTACGAGTTCCCGGAGTTCCCGTAGGCGTGGTGGAAGAGCCCCTCCGCGATGAGCGTGAGGCCGAAGGTGAGGAGCAGGCCGTACAGGTTGTCGAGCCCGTACAGCCGCCGCAGCAGCAGGCGCTCGATGACGACGCCGATGACGCCGACGACGGCGGGCGCGAGGAGCAGCGCCCACCAGTAGCCGATGCCGAGGTAGGTCGCCATCATCCACGCCGCGAAGGCGCCCATCATGTACAGGGCCCCGTGGGCGAAGTTCACGACGTTCAGCAGCCCGAAGATGATCGCGAGCCCGAGCGACAGGAGCGCGTAGAACGAGCCGTTGATGAGCCCGACGAGGAGCTGGCCGGAGAGCGCCTGGAGGTTCATGGAGGACCAGTGCGGGCGCCGCGTCCGCCCCCGGGGGCGCCGGGGACGGACGCGCGCGGCGCGGCTACTTCTTCACGAGCGGGCAGGCCTGCGCCTCCACCGAGGGGAACGCCTCCTCGGGCGGGATGGTCTTCACGATCTGGTAGTAGTCCCACGGCGCCTTCGACTCCTGCGGGCTCTTCACGCGCACGAGGTACATCTCGTGCCGGTGGAGGCCGTCCGGGCCGATCTTGCCGTTCTTCGTGAAGAAGTCCTTCACCGGCGTCGCCTTCATCTGGGCGATGACCTTGTCCGCGTCGTCCGTCCCGGCGGCCTTCACCGCGTTCAGGTAGTGGGAGACGGCCGAGTAGACGCCGGCGTGCACCATGGTCGGCATCTTCTTGTGCTTCTCGAAGAACCGCTTCGACCACTTGCGCGTGTCGTCGTTGAGGTCCCAGTAGAACGCGGTCGTGAGGTACATGCCCTTCGCGATGTCGAGCCCGAGGCTGTGGATGTCGCTGATGAAGACGAGCAGGCCGGCGAGGCTCTGCTTCGGCGTGACGCCGAACTCCTTCGCCTGCTTGATCGAGTTCACCGTGTCGGCGCCCGCGTTCGCGAGGCCGACGATCTTCGCGCCGGAGGACTGCGCCTGGAGCAGGTAGGACGAGAAGTCCGTCGTGCCGGGCGACGGGTGGCGCGCCGCGCCGAGCACCTTGCCGCCCGCCGCCTTCACGACCTTGGTCGTGTCCTCCTCGAGCGACTTCCCGAACACGTAGTCGGCGGTGACGAAGAACCAGGAGTCGCCGCCCTGCTTCACGACCTCGCGGCCGGTGCCGTTCGCGAGCGCCCAGTTGTTGTACGTGTAGTGCACGTTGTACGGGGTGCACTTCTCGCCGGTGAACGCGGTCGTGGCGGGGCCGGAGAGGAGCGTGATCCGCTTCTTCTCGGCCGCGACCGGCATCACCGCGCCCGCCGTGGACGAGGACACGAGGTCGGCGATGACGTCGACCTTCTCCTCGTCGAACCACTTGCGCGCGGTGTTCGACGCGATGTCGGCCTTGTTCTGGTGGTCGGCCGAGACGATCTCGATGTTCTTGCCGAGCACCTTGCCGCCGAAGTCCTCGGCGGCCATCCGCGCGGCGAGCACCGAGCCCGGGCCGGCGAGGTCGGAGTAGTAGCCGCTCATGTCCGTGAGGACGCCGATCTTCACGACGTTGTCCGAGACCTTGTCCTGCGCGGCGGCGCCGGTGGCCGCGAGCGCGGCGAGCGTGACGACGAGGGTGCGAGTGACGCGAAGCATGCGGGTTCCTTTCCGTTGCGGGCTCAGACGCCCAAGAAGCGCTGCAGCGACTCCATCCGGCCTTCCAGCTCCCCCCTCCCGACGACGTCCACGACGCGGCCGCGCTCGACGAGGAAGTGCCGGTCGGCGAGCGAGGCCACGAAGCGGAAGTTCTGCTCGACGAGGATGATCGTGTAGCCGCGGTCCTTGAGCGCGCGGACGGCGCGCCCGAGGGCCTGCACGATCACGGGGGCGAGCCCCTCCGTGATCTCGTCGAGGAGGAGCAGGCGCGCCCCGGTCCGCAGGATGCGCGCGAGCGCGAGCATCTGCTGCTCGCCGCCGGACAGGCGCGAGCCGGGCGACCGCCGCCGCTCCTTCAGGTTCGGGAACATCCCGTAGATCTCGTCGAGGGACATGCCGCCCGAGCCCACGGTCGGGAGGATCGTGAGGTTCTCCTCGGCGGAGAGGCTCGCGAAGATCCCGCGCTCCTCCGGGCAGTAGCCGATCCCGAGGTGCACGATCCGGTGGGGAGGCATCGCGATCGTCTCGCGCCCGTTCACCACGACCGAGCCGGTCCGCTTCTCGACGAGCCCCACGATGGACTTGAGCGTGGTCGTCCGGCCGGAGCCGTTGCGCCCGAGGAGCGTCACGAGCTCGCCGGTGCCGACCGAGAAGTCGACCCCGTGCAGGATGTGCGACTCGCCGTAGAAGGCGTGCAGCCCGGACACCCGGAGGAGCTCGGCGGGCGCGCTCTGCGTCGCCGGGGCGCTCACGCGGGCGCTCCGATGTAGGCCTCGAGGACCGCGGGATCCTTCGACACCTCGCCGTAGCTCCCCTCGGCGAGCACCTGGCCGCGGGCGAGGACCGTCACGCGGTCCGCGAGGTCCTGCACGACGGAGAGGTTGTGCTCCACCATGAGCACCGTCCGCCCCTGCGCGACGCGGCGGATGAGAGCGACCACGCGGCCGACGTCCTCGTGCCCCATCCCCTGCGTGGGCTCGTCGAGGAGCATCACCTCGGGATCCAGGGCGAGCGTGGTCGCGAGCTCGAGCGCGCGCTTGCGGCCGTACGGCAGCTCGACCGTCACGGTGTCGCTGTGCTCGGCGAGCCCGACCTCGGCGAGGAGCTCCACCGCGCGGGCGTCGAGCGCCTCGAGGCTGCGCTCGGTTCGCCAGAAGTGGAAGGAGGTGCCGAGCTTGCGCTGCAGCGCGACCCGGATGTTCTCGACGGCGGTGAGCGCCGGGAACACCGCCGAGACCTGGAACGAACGGACCATCCCGCGCCGGGCGATGTCCGCGGGACGGGCGCCGGTGATGTCCTCGCCGCGGAACCGGATCTCGCCGCGCGTCACCGGGATGAAGCGGGTGAGGAGGTTGAAGACGGTGGTCTTGCCGGCGCCGTTCGGGCCGATGAGCGCGTGGATGGAGCCTCGCTCGACGCGGAGCGAGACGCCGTTCACGGCGACGAACTCGTTGAACTGCTTCACGAGCCCGCGCGTCTCGAGGATGCACTCCCCGTTCATCTCTCCTCCGGATCGGAAGCTGAGACCATAGCCACACCCCGCGCAATAAGTGCGCGAATGCGTCAGGGTGCCCCGGAAGGGTAACCGCGCCGGCCCGGCGCCACGGCACGTGGGCGGTCGGCGCCCCGGTCGTTTCCCGAGCAAGCACGCGCGTTTCTGGAATGGTGACGGTCGGGGCCCGCCCGCACCGCGCGGCTCTACATGAACCCGAGCTGCAGCTTCGCCGCCTCGCTCATGCGCGACGGATCCCAGGGCGGATCGAAGACGAGCTCGACGTCCGCCTCCTTCACGCCGGGGACGCCGAGGACCCGGCGGCGCACGTCGTCCACGATGACTGGGCCGATGCCGCAGGCGGGCGCGGTGAGGGTCATGATCACCTTCACCTTGTGCCCGCCCTCGACCGGCTCGGCAGCGACGATGTACACGAGCCCGAGCTCGACGATGTTCGACGGGATCTCGGGGTCGTACACCTGCCGGAGCGCGTCCCAGACCTTCTCCTCGTCGAAGGGCCCCTGCGCCGCCGCGGCGCGCGCCGCGTCGTAGGCCTTCGCCTCCTCGACGAAGTCCGGGCCGAGGGCGTCCGCGTCCGCCCCGTCGATCCGCACGAGGCCGCCCGACGGCGTCATCGCGGTGAAGGCGCCGCCGAGCCGCTGCTGGATGATGATCGGCGTCCCCTCCGGCAGCGTCGAGTGGAAGCCGCTCGGGATCCCCATCACGTCCACGTCCCGGAGGACCGTCACCGCCTGCCGTGCCATGCCTCACTCCGTCGAGACGGGCTCACCCTGCCCGGAGAGCGCCGCGCGCAGCGCGTGCCAGGCGAGGCTCGCGCACTTCACGCGCGTCGGGTAGTCGTGCACGCCGCCGAACACGGCGAGCTTGCCGAGCGACTCCGCGTCGCCGGGGTCCGGCCCCTCGGTCACGAGCTTGTGGAACCGCTCGAACAGCGCGTCGATCTCCTCGCGCGTCTTCCCCTTCACGACGCCGGTCATGACCGACGCGGAGGCCTTCGAGATCGCGCACCCGGAGCCCTCGAAGCGGACCTCGCGCACCGCGCCGTCCTCGAGCCTCGCCCACACCGTGAGCTGGTCGCCGCAGAGCGGGTTCAGGCCCTCGGCGCGGTGGGTCGCGCCCTCGAGCGGCCCGAAGTTGCGCGGGCGCTTCCCGTGGTCGAGGACCACCTCCTGGTAGAGATCGGTGAGCTCGGAGGAGGACATCAGGCGAACATCTCCCGGGCGGCGTGGAGGGCGCGGACGAGGGCGTCCACGTCCTCGCGCGTCGAGTAGAGCGCGACCGACGCCCGCACCGTCGCGGCGACGCCGAGCCGGTGCATGAGGGGCTGCGCGCAGTGGTGGCCCGCGCGGACTGCCACGCCGTGGCGGTCGAGGACCGTGGCGACGTCGTGCGGGTGGACGTCGCCCACGAGGAACGAGATCGCGCCGGACCGCTCCCGCGGCGTGCCGACGAGCCGGAGGTCCGGGACCTCGCGGAGCCGCTCGAGCGCGTAGGCGAGGAGGTCCCGCTCGTGCGCGGCGACCTCCGCGAGCCCCGCCTGCTCGAGGTACTCGACCGCGGCGCCGAGGCCGACCGCCTCGGCGATCGCCGGCGTCCCGGCCTCGAACTTGTACGGCAGCGCGTTGTAGACGGTCTTCTCGAAGGTGACCGACAGGATCATGTCGCCGCCGCCCTGCCAGGGCGGCAGCTCCTCGAGGAGCTCGCGGCGGCCCCAGAGCACGCCGATGCCGGTCGGGCCGTACATCTTGTGCGCGCTGAACGCGTAGAAGTCGGCGCCGGACGCGGCGACGTCGATCCCGCGGTGCGGGATTCCCTGGGCGCCATCCACGAGGACCGGGACGCCCTTCGCGTGCGCGCGGCGGACGATCTCGTCGAGCGGGTTCACCGTCCCGAGCGCGTTCGAGACCTGGGTCACCGCGAGGAGGCGCGTGCGCGGCCCGAGGAGCCGGTCGAGGGCGTCGAGGTCGAGGTCCCCGGCGTCGTCGATCGGGACCACCGCGAGCCTCGCCCCCTTCTCCCGGCAGAGCATCTGCCAGGGGACGATGTTCGAGTGGTGCTCGAGCGCCGTCACGAGCACCTCGTCGCCCGGCCCGACGCGCGTGCGGCCGAAGGTCTGCGCCACGAGGTTCACCGCCTCGGTCGTGCCGCGGACGAAGATCACCTCGCGCGGGTCCGGCGCGCCGATGAAGCGGGCGACCGCGAGCCGGGCGTCCTCGTACGCCTTCGTCGCCCGCTCGGAGAGGAGGTGCACGCCGCGGTGCACGTTCGCGTTGGCCTCCTCGTAGTAGCGGGTCATCGCGTCGAGGACGACGCGCGGCTTCTGCGTCGTCGCGGCGTTGTCGAGGTAGACGAGCGGCGCGCCGTGCACCTTCTGGCGGAGGATGGGGAAGTCGGCCCGCGCCCGGACCGGGTCGAACCGCGCGCTCCGCTCCGCCGGGGCGATCCGCCGCTGGGCCACCCCCTCCCCAGCCCCGCTTCGCGGGGCAGTGGAAGTCCGGGGACAGGCGCTCCCCTCCCGCTCGCTCTTCACCGCCGTCATGCCGCCTCCAGGATGCGCGCGCCCGCGGGGAGCCGGGCGGCGATGAGGTTCTTCGCGCGCGCGCGCAGCGCCGGCGCGCCGACGAGCCCGACCATCTCGCTCGCGAACGCCCAGATGAGCAGGCTCTTCGCGTCCGCCTCGGGGACGCCGCGCGATCTCAGGTAGAAGAGCGACGCCTCGTCGAGCTGCCCCACCGTGCCGCCGTGGCCGCACTTCACGTCGTCCGCGAAGATCTCGAGCTGCGGCTTCGTGTCGGCGATCGCGTCGTCCGACAGGAGGAGCGACGACGAGAGCTGGTGGGCGACCGTCTTCTGCGCGCCGGGCAGCACCCGGATGCGGCCGGAGAACACGCCGCGGGCGGTGCCGTCGAGGATCCCCTTGAACGTCTGCGCGGTCGTGCAGCGCGGCACCGCGTGCTCGACCCACGTGAAGTGGTCGGAGATCCGCGCGCCGTCCGCCATGTAGAGGCCGTTCGCGCGCACCTCGCCGCCCTCCCCGGCGAGCCGCGACCAGAGCTCCGACCGCGAGAGCCGCGCGCCGAGCGAGAACGCGTGGGCGCCGAGCGTGGCCTCCGCGCCCTGCTCCGCGTGGACGGCGCCGACGTGGAAGGTGTCGGGGCCCTCGACCTGCAGCCGCACGTGCTCCACCTTCGCGCCGTCCGCGAGGACGAGCTCGGTCACCGCGTTCGTGAGCGACGCGCCGCGCCCCACGAAGACCTCCTCGACGATCCCGCGGGCGCCCTCCTCGGCGACGACGAGCGTGCGCGGGTGGACGGCGGCGGGCGCCGCGGCGGCTTGTCCCCGGATCTCCTCTGCCCCGCGAAGCGGGGCTGGGGGGGGGGCGTCGGTCACGAAGACGAGCGCGAGGGGCGCGTCGATGGCCGCGCCGCGGGGCAGGAGGACGAAGCCGCCGTCCTCGAAGAGCGCCGCGTTCGCCGCGGTGAAGGCGTGCGCCTCGGGCCGCGCGAGGCGACCGAGGTGGGGCCGCACCTTCTCCGGGACCTCGCGGAGCGCCTCGGCGAGGCTCGACAGGATCACGCCCTGCGGGAGCCCGCCGCGGGTCGAGAGCTCCGGCGCGAGCCGGCCGTTCACGAAGACGAGGCGCGGCCCCTCCGGCGCCGCGCCGCGCGCGAGGAGCGCCGAGGCGACGGCGGGATCGCCCGCGGGGGCGCGCGCGAACGGGAGCGCGCCGAGCGCGGCGAGGCTGGTGAACCGCCAGTCCTCGTGGCGCGCGGTGGGGAGCCCGAGCGCCTCGAAGCGCGCGAGCGCGCTTCGGCGCGCCTCGCCGAGCCAGGCGGGCTCGCGCGCCGGCGGCGCGAAGGCGGCGACGAGGCTGGTCTCGGCGGCGTTCACCGGCGCGCTCCCCCGGCGGCGGCGGCGGCAGCGGCGGCCTCCGGCGGCATGCCGGCGACCCAGGCGTAGCCGGTCCGCTCGAGCTCCTCGGCGAGCTCGGGGCCGCCGGAGCGGACGATCCGGCCGCCCGCCATGACGTGGACCCGATCCGGCTCGACGTACTCGAGGAGCCGCTTGTAGTGGGTGACGAGGAGGATGCCGCGGTCCGGCCGGCGGAGCGCGTTCACGCCCTTCGCCACGATCCGCAGGGCGTCGATGTCGAGCCCCGAGTCGATCTCGTCGAGGATCGCGAGGCGCGGCTCGAGGACCGCCATCTGGAAGACCTCGTTCCGCTTCTTCTCGCCGCCGGAGAAGCCCTCGTTGAGGGACCGGCTGCCGAAGGCCGGATCGAGCTCGACGAGGCGCATCTTCTCCTTCGCGAGCGAGAGGAAGTCCATCGCGTCGAGGTCCTCCTCGCCGCGGGCGCGGCGGATCGCGTTGAGCGCCGTGCGCAGGAAGTAGAGGTTGCCGACGCCGGGGATCTCGACGGGGTACTGGAAGCCGAGGAAGACGCCCGCCGCCGCGCGCGCCTCCGGCACGAGGCCGAGCAGGTCCTTCCCCGCGTAGGTCACGGTCCCGCCCGTCACCTCGTAGGCGTCGCGGCCCGCGAGCACGCCGGCGAGGGTCGACTTGCCGGAGCCGTTCGGCCCCATGATCGCGTGGATCTCGCCGGGGCACAGCTCGAGGTCGACGCCCTTCAGGATCTCGGCGCCGTCCCCCTCCCCGGCCCCGCTTCGCGGGGCGGAGGAAGTCCGGGGACCAGCCGCGATCCGGGCCCGGAGCCCCTCCACGCGGAGGAGCGCGTTCTCCCTGCAGCCGCTCTTCGCCATCGCTAGCCCACGCTCCCTTCGAGCGACATGCCGAATGCGCTTCTGCGCATCATTCGAAACGCTCCGAAGCTCCTCGGCATGATCAGCCCACGCTCCCTTCGAGCGACATGCCGAGGAGCTTCTGCGCTTCCACCGCGAACTCCATCGGCAGCTCCTTCAGCACCTGCTTCGCGAACCCGTTCACGATCATCGAGACCGCGTCCTCCTCCGGGATGCCCCGCTGCTTGCAGTAGAAGAGCTGGTCCTCGCTGATCTTCGAGGTGGTCGCCTCGTGCTCCACCTTCGCGGTCGGGTTCCGCACCTCGATGTACGGGAACGTGTGGGCGCCGCAGCGATCGCCGATGAGGAGCGAGTCGCACTGCGAGTAGTTCCGGGCGCCGGTCGCCCCCTTCATCATCTTCACGAGGCCGCGGTAGGTGTTCTGCCCGCGCCCGGCGCTGATGCCCTTCGAGATGATCGTCGAGCGGGTGTTCTTCCCGATGTGGATCATCTTCGTCCCGGTGTCCGCCTGCTGGCGGTGGTTCGTGAGCGCGACCGAGTAGAACTCGCCCACCGAGTCGTCGCCCTGGAGGATGCAGGACGGGTACTTCCAGGTGATCGCCGAGCCGGTCTCCACCTGCGTCCAGCTGAGCTTCGAGCGGGCCATCGCCTTGCCGCGCTTCGTCACGAAGTTGTAGATGCCGCCCTTCCCCTCGGCGTCGCCGGGGTACCAGTTCTGGACGGTCGAGTACTTGATCTGCGCGCCGTCGAGCGCGACGAGCTCGACGACCGCGGCGTGGAGCTGGTTCTCGTCCCGCTGCGGGGCGGTGCAGCCCTCGAGGTAGGAGACGTAGGCGTCCTCGTCGGCGACGATGAGGGTGCGCTCGAACTGGCCGGTGTCCTTCGCGTTGATGCGGAAGTACGTCGACAGCTCCATCGGGCAGCGCACGCCCTTCGGGACGTAGACGAACGAGCCGTCCGAGAAGACCGCGCTGTTCAGGGTCGCGAAGAAGTTGTCGGTGTACGGCACGACCGACCCGAGCCACTTCTCGACGAGCGCCGGGTGCTCGCGCACCGCCTCGGAGAACGAGCAGAAGACGATCCCGAGGTCCGCGAGCTTCTTCTTGTAGGTCGTCGCGACCGAGACGGAGTCGAAGACGGCGTCGACGGCGACGCCCGCGAGGCGCATCTGCTCCTCGAGCGGGATGCCGAGCTTCCCGAACGCCTTGCGGAGCTCGGGGTCGACCTCCTCCATCGAGCCGAGCGCCCTCTTCTGCTTGGGGGCGGAGTAGTAGACGACCTCCTGGTAGTCGATCTTCGGGTAGCGGACGTTCGCCCAGGTCGGCTCCTGCATGGTGAGCCAGTGCCGGTAGGCCTTGAGCCGCCACTCGAGCATGAAGGAGGGCTCGCCCTTCTTCTCCGAGATGACACGGATGATCTCCTCGGACAGGCCCTTCGGGATCCGGTCCTCCTCGATCTCGGTGACGAAGCCGTAGCGGTACTTCTGCTCCGTCAGGTCCTTGAGCTGCTCCGCCGTGCTCATGGCGCGTGGGCTCCGATGCGGATCGGCGCGGCCTCGGGCTCGGGCTCGGGCTCGCCGGCGCGGAAGGGTGCGATGGAGGAGAGCGGCAGGCCCCGGAGCGCGTCCTCGATCGCGCGCGACACCGGATCCCAGCTCGCCTTCCCCGCGAGGCAGGTGTCCACGATGTCGCAGTCGGTCTTGCCGGGCTTCGCGCACTCGGTGAGCG
>JAHWYA010000148.1 GCA_020028115.1 Anaeromyxobacter sp. | reverse complement strand
GAGAAGATCGTGGTCCCCGACGTCCTGGAGCGGAGGCGAATGGACGGAGTCCGGCTCTGGGTGCCGGCCTGCTCCTCCGGGGAGGAGGCCTACTCGCTCGCGATCCTGTTCTGGGAGCGCGGCGAAGAGTTCCCGCGCCCGCCGCCGGTCCAGGTCTTCGCGACCGACATCGACGCGTCCGCGCTCGCGGAGGCGCGCCGAGGCGAGTACACGGGCGTCGTCGAGCGGCAGGTGAGCCCCGAGCGGCTGTCCCGGTTCTTCACGAAGCGAGGGGACTCGTACACGGTCACGAAGCCCCTCCGCGACCTCTGCATCTTCACGGAGCACGATCTCGTCCGGGACCCGCCGTTCTCGCGCATGGACGTCGTGTCCTGCCGCAACCTCCTCATCTACCTCGAGCCCGCGCTCCAGAAGCGGGTGATCGAGCTCCTCCACTACGCGCTCCGCCCGGGCGGATACCTGCTCCTCGGCAAGGCCGAGATGATCGACGCGGAGCTGTTCGAGATCGTCGACAAGGCGGAGCGCGTGTTCCGGCGGCGCGAGGTGAACCGGCGTACGGTGGTCCAGCCGCCGGGGCGGCGGTCGCTCCCCCTCGAGCTGGCGCCGCCGAGCCGGCGCGCGGATCCCGAGGTGAGGAGCGCCGCCGAGCGCTCGCGCAGCATCGTGCTCGAGGAGTACGCACCGCCGTCGGTGGTCGTCGATGCCCGCGGGGAGATCCGGTACTACTGGGGGACGAAGCTCGCCACCTTCCTCCCGCCCCGCGCCGGCGCGCCCGCGACCAACCTGATGCACCTCGCCCGGCGCGAGCTGCGGGTCGAGCTCTCCGCCGCGCTCCACAACGCGGCGCGCCAGGGGAAGCCGATCACCTACAAGGACGTGGTGGTGGAGGCGGAGGGCCTCCAGCGCCGGCTCAACCTCGTCGTCCGGCCGCTCGCGCCCACCGATCAGGATCCGGACCCGCTGTTCCTGGTCGTCTTCGAGGAGCTGCTGGCCACGCCCGTCGCGCACGGGACGCCGCTCGACGCGCCGACGCTGGAGCGGCACCGGCAGCTCCAGCGCGACCTCGAGGGCACGCAGGAGCGGCTCCAGGTCACCGTCGAGGAGCTCGAGAACGCGAACGAGGCGCTCCGCACCTCCAACGAGCAGCTCCAGGCCATGAACGAGGAGATGCACTCCGCCAACGAGGAGCTGCAGACCTCGCAGGAGGAGCTGCAGTCGGTGAACGAGGAGCTCAACACCCTCAACGCCGAGCTGAGCAAGAAGGTGGACGAGCTCGAGCTGCTCTACGGCGACCTCCAGAACCTCTTCCAGAGCACGCAGATCGCGACCATCTTCCTCGACCGCGAGTCCCGGATCGCGCGCTTCACGCCGGCCGCGACCGCGGTCTTCCGGCTCACCGAGGGCGACGTGGGGCGGCCGCTGTCCGACTTCGCCGCACGGTTCGACGCCCAGGACGTGCCCCAGGAGGTGACGCGGGTGCTCGCGACCCTCGCGCCCGTCGAGCGCACCGTCGGCCTGGTGGACGAGAAGCGCTCGTTCCTCATGCGCATGAACCCGTACCGCACCCCGTCCAACGTGATCGCGGGCGTGGTGGTCTCCTTCATCGACGTCACCAGGCTGAAGGAGACGGAGGCCGCCCTCCGGCGGGCGGTGGAGGAGCGGGAGCGCGCCGAGCACGCCCTGCGGGAGGCGGACCGGCGCAAGGACGAGTTCCTCGCCGTCCTCTCGCACGAGCTGCGGAACCCCCTCGCGCCGATCCGGAGCAGCCTCCACGTCCTGGAGCGCGCTCCGGCGGACGCCGGCGTGGCGGCCAAGGCCCACGAGATCATCGCGCGGCAGGTGGGGCACCTCGCGCGGCTCGTGGACGACCTCCTCGACGTGACGCGGATCGCGAACGGCAAGCTCCAGGTCGAGCGCCGGTCGATGGACCTCCGCAGCCTCGCGCAGCGCACGGCCGAGGACCACCGTGGCCTCTTCACCGCGCGCGACGTGGCGCTCGAGGTCGCGCTCCCGGACGAGCCGGTGTGGGTCGCCGGAGACGCGACGCGGCTCGCGCAGGCGATCGGGAACCTGCTCCAGAACTCCGCCAAGTTCACCTCGAGCGGCGATTCGGTCCGGCTGGCCCTCGAGCGGGAGGGCGGCTTTGCGGTGCTGCGCGTGCGGGACACCGGCGTCGGCATCGAGCCGGCGATGCTGCCTCGCCTCTTCCAGCCGTTCTCGCAGGCGGACTCGACGCTCAACCGCCGCCTCGGCGGCCTCGGGCTCGGCCTCGCGCTCGTGAAGGGGCTCGTCGAGACCCACGGCGGCACGATCGACGTGTCGAGCGGCGGCAAGGGCGCGGGGGCCGAGTTCGTCGTGCGCCTTCCGCTCGCGGCGAAGCCGGTCGTGACCGAGGTCCTGCCGCCGGCGCCGCCGCGGCCGCGCCGCATCCTCGTGATCGAGGACAACCGCGACGCCGCCGAGAGCCTGAAGCTCGCGCTCGAGCTGGAGGGTCACGAGGTGGCCGTGGCGCACGACGGGCCCGAGGGCGTCGAACGAGCCCGCGAGCTCGCCCCGGAGGCCGTGCTCTGCGACATCGGGCTGCCGGACATGGACGGCTACGCGGTCGCCAAGGCGCTCCGCCGCGAGCCTGCCCTCCAGGACACGTTCCTCATCGCGCTCACCGGCTATGCGCTTCCGGAGGACCAGCGGCGCGCCGCCGAGGCCGGGTTCGACGCGCACCTGACGAAGCCCGCGACCATCGAGGGGGTCGAGGCGGTCATGGTCCGGGCGCGGCAGCGGCCGCCCGCGGACGGCGAAGGCTCGGAAGCGGCGACGTGACGCTGCCGCTGCGCCAGGTTCAGGGCTCCGTCAGGTGCCGCGGAGGTCCGCGCGCGAGGACGAGCACGTGCCGCCCTCGCAGCCGCAGCGCTGCTCGCCGGCCGCCGCCGGGGCGAGGACCGCCGCGAGGTCGCCCTCGCAGCCGCACGCCTCGCCGCGCCACGCCTCGAGCCCCTCGCGGCCGATGAAGACCGTCATCCCGAGCGCCGCCAGCGGATCAGCCCACCACCACCCGAGCGCCGCGTTCATGCCCACGCCGGCGAGCGTGATGATCGACAGCCAGAAGCACGCGGTCGTCTGGAAGGCGTCCGCCTCCAGGGCGCGGCTCCCGAGCCGCTTCGCCGCCCGCCGCTTGGCGCGGGCGAGCCACTGCATCGCGACGACCGAGACCGCCGCGAGCGCGAGGCCGGCCACGCTCGGCCGCGGCTCCTCCCGCGCCCACAGCGCGGTGGTCGCGTCGAACGCGACGTAGGCGGCGAGGAGGAACAGCGACGCGCCGACGAGCTTGCGGGCGCGCGCGTCGAGCCGCTCCACCTCCGCGGGGTTCGCCCCGCGCCGCTCGGCGAGGAGCCTCCACACGAGGACGCCGCCGGACGCGCTCTCGACGAAGCTGTCGATCCCGAACCCGAGCAGGGCGACGCTGCCGGCGAGGACGGCCGCGGTCACCGCGACGACGCCCTCGACGACGTTCCAGCCCACCGTCAGGTACTCCAGCCGCAGCGCGTGCCGCACGGCTCGTTCGCGTTCACCGGTCATGGTGGGGCGCTATATACGCCACCGGCGGGCCGCCCGGATGCACGGTTCCGCGCAGGCAGGCGCTCGCCTCGCTCACCGTGGGGGTGCGGCCCGATGGGGCGTCTCACGCATGACCGGAGCGCCGGAGGCCCGTCCAGGACATGTAAGGGGCCACCACTCCAAGCGAACTCGGCGCATGGCGGGCCGGAGCGGCGCCGGATGGCCATCCTCCCGAGAGGTCCCCATGTCACCGAGCTACGCCGAGATCAGGGTGCGGACCCACGTGGTGGGGATCGAACGCCTGGAGAAGCTTCGCTGGCGCGTGAGCGTGGACGGCCGGCGGCTCTTCACGTTCTGCTCGGAGGCCCGCGCGAGAGAGGCAGGGCGGCTCGAGGCGCGCCGGCTCGACTTCGTGGCGAACGACGCAGTCCACCGCGGCGCGCGCTTCCCGTGAGCGCCTCGAGCGGGCGGCCCGCGAGCCCCGGCCGCAGGAAGAAACGACCCGCGCCGCGCGGCGAGCGCTCCCGCTCCCCCGCAGGCAGGGCGCAGGAGGACGTATGGAAGCAGTGACACCAGGGACGCCGGTCCACTTCTACGACACGCGCTCGCACGCCATCGCATGCGGCGTACGCGGGGCGGACAACCGCTCGACGAAGCACCCGCGCCAGGTCACCTGCGGCGCGTGCATCGCGCTCATGGCCGCGAGGGCGGGAGCGGCGCCGATGGAGGCGCCCGCCGATTCCGCCGGCGCGCCGTCCTGACCCCGCCTACCCGCGGACGAGGGTCCGTCCGAGGGCCTCGGCCTTCTCGAGCAGGCCGCGCAGCTCCTGGGACGGGTCCCGCGTGCGGTCGCCGTGCTTCACTGCGCGGCGCACCGCGCTCAGCGCTTGGGCGAAGGAGATGTTCCCGGTTCCGTGCGCGTCGAGGAGCACGTCGAGCTTGCGGATCCGGGCCTTCAGCTCCTTGAACTGATCGTTCATCGGCTCACCCCCTTCGCGGGCCGCCGGGTGGTCGCGAGCGCCCGCAGGAAAGCCTCCACGTCGACGAAGTCCTTCGCGCCGAGCGGCGTGAGGCGCTCCAGGAGTTGCACGGAGAACGCGCGGAGCGCGGAGTAGGTCGTCCAGGTCGGCGCGACCTCGTAGCGCAGGTCGCACCCGAGCCGCTCCGCCGCGGTGCAGGTGATCTTCGGCCTGAGGACGACGTGGCGCGACGGCGCGGCGAGGAACGGGAAGAGCGTCGCGACGAGCCACTGGTGGGCGGGATCCACCGGCAGCGCGCGGGCGGCGGCGAACAGCTTGTCGAACCGGGCGCGCCCGGGCGACGGCACCGAGACCAGCTCGAACAGGGCGGACAGGAACGGGCCCGCGGTCTCGGGAGCGGCGAGCGCCTCCTTCACGTCGGCGACGTCGCCGGGCGGGTGGAGCGCGGCGCCGAGCTTCACGATCTTGAGCAGGCGCTTCGTGATCTCCGCGTGGTCCCCTGCGGCGAGGAGCGTCTCGCCCGCGCCCGGCGGGAAGGCCTCGGCCCAGGCCTCCTGGGCGTCGCGCCACGTGGCGGCGCGGAACGGCGCGGAGCCGAAGCCGCCGCGGTGCGCCGCGAGGAAGCGCTGTGCCGCCTCCTCGTGCGTCATGAAGCTCGCGGCGAGGGCGTAGCGGCCTTCCTTCGTGTCGAGCGTGAACGCCGAGAGGCCCGCGAGCCACTCGTTGGGCTCGACCCCCTCGGTGCGCAGGAGCGGCCGCGCCGCCGGGAGGCGCAGCTTCGTCGCGAAGCGCGTCTCGCCACCGGGGAAGAAGACGTGCACCGCGTTCGGCTCGAGGGCGACGATCTTGCCCACGCCGAGCGTGTTGTGCCGAACCAGCGTTCCGTTCTCGAGATCGGTCAAAGGGCCGTCCGCCTTTCGTTTTGGCGACCGGTCGTATCGACGCGAGCGGAAGCGGTGGATCCTTCTTGTACTCCGTTTGGCAGCGCGGCGATACACCCCGCCCGCCCGGCGCGCGGGGGGAGGGCACGCGCCCGGCCCCTTCCGGGCAGTGGGCGCTCGCCGGGCGGCCCGGCGCCTCAGCGCGTGCCGGTACCTTCGAGGAAGCCGCGGCCGAGGAAGCCGCGCTGCGTCCTTGGCCGGTGCGGTAGGGTCGGGGCACCATGCTCCGGTCCCTGCTCGTCGCCGCCGCCGCGCTGCTGGCCTCCACCGCCGCCGCT
>JAHWYA010000147.1 GCA_020028115.1 Anaeromyxobacter sp. | reverse complement strand
CGGCGCCGGCGCCGCGGTCGTGGCGGATCCGGGCTCGAGCTCCTGGCCGCTCCCGACGCGCTTCGGGCAGGCGGAGAGCGTCGTGACGAGGAGGACGGCGGCGGCGAGTCGGGACGCAGCGCGCATGAGCCCGGGATCTACTGCGGAAACGAACGAACGGAAAGGTGATTCCCGGAGCGGCTCGAACGGTGTGGAGACGTGGACGTCCACGACCACGTCCACGTGTTCGCTCACTTCTCTCTCACCAGGTCCTGCACCTTCTCCCAGAAGGTCTTCGCCCGCGGGTGGGTGTCCTCTCCGGCGAGCTGCGCGAACCGCTCGAGGAGGTCGCGCTGGTCCTTCGACAGGTGCGTCGGGGTCTCCACGAAGATCCGGACGTGCTGGTCGCCGCGTCCGCCGCCGGAGAGCGCGGGCACGCCCTTCCCCTTCAGCCGGAACACCTTCCCGCTCTGCGTCCCCGCCGGGATCTTGAGCTTCGACGGGCCGTCGAGGGTCGGCACGTCGATCGACGCGCCGAGGGCGGCCTGCGTGAAGGAGATCGGCATCTCGCAGAGGATCTCGGTGTCCTCGCGCGTGAACACGGGGTGCTCGCGCACCTGCACGACGACGTACAGGTCGCCGGGCGCGCCGCCCGGGACGGGAGCGGGCTCCCCCTCGCCGGAGAGCTTGAGGCGCGTGCCGGTGTCGACGCCGGGCGGGACCTTCACCTCGACGGTCGCCTCCTCGCGCTTGCCGCCCGCGCCGCCGCAGTCGGTGCACTTGTCGACCACGACGCGCCCGCTGCCCTGGCAGTGGTGGCACGTCCGCGCGATGGAGAAGAAGCCCTGGGTGAGGCGGATCTCGCCGGCCCCGCCGCAGGTCGGGCAGGTGCGGGGGCCGGTGCCCGGCTTCGCGCCCGAGCCCTTGCAGGTCTCGCACATCCGCGGGCGGGGGATGGTGATGCGCGCCGTCGTGCCGAACGCGGCCTCCTCGAACGGGAGCTCGAGGTGGTAGCGGAGGTCGGAGCCGCGGGTGCGGGCGCGGGTCCTGCGCCCCGCGCCGCCGCCGAACATCTCGCCGAAGATGTCGCCGAAGATGTCGTTGATCGACGCGCCGCCGCCGAACCCGAAGTCCTGGAACTGGTTGCCGTTCCCGTGGCCGAACCGGTCGTACCGGGCGCGCCGGTCGGGGTCCGAGAGGACCTCGTAGGCCTCGCTCGCCTCCTTGAACCGGTCCTCGGCGTCCTTGCCGCCGGGGTTCTTGTCGGGGTGGAACTGGTGAGCGAGCTTGCGGTAGGCGGTCTTGATCGCCGTCGCGTCCGCCTGGCGCTCGACGCCGAGGACCTCGTAGTAGTCGCGCTTTTCCACGTGTATTCGGGCCTTTGGCGTCCGGCGGCGCGCCGGCCGAGCGCAATATAACGCACGGGATCGATGTGGCAATCCAGCGATGAATGTTGCGAGCGCGGGGGGGCGCGAGGCCCTGAGCCCAGCGAAGGACCGCGTGTCCCCCCGCTTTAAGTGTCGCCCTGCGCTCGCCGCTCTAGGTATTTCCCTGCTGGGCGTAGATCGCGTCGGCGATCCGGTAGGCGCTCCCCTCGAGCCGCGTGAGCGCGTCCTTGATGGCGGCCGGGTCGTGGCCGGAGAGGATGCCCTTCAGCGCGTCGAGGTCGGCCCGGATCTCCTGGACGTCCTCCGGCTTGAGCGCGCTCGCGTACTCCTCGAGGCTCTTCTCCGTCGTGTAGATGAGCCCCTCGGCGTTGTTCCGCAGGTCGGCGAGCTCCTTCTTCTTCGAGTCGTCGGCGCGGTTCGACTCCGCGTCCTTGATCATCCGCTGGATCTCGGCCTCGCTGAGGCCGGAGGAGGCGGTGATCCGGATCGCCTGCGTCTTGCCGGTGCCGAGGTCCTTCGCCGAGACGTGGACGATCCCGTTCGCGTCGATGTCGAACGTCACCTCGATCTGCGGGACGCCGCGCGGCGCGGGCGGGATGCCGACGAGCTCGAACCGGCCGAGGGTCTTGTCGTCGGCCGCCATGTCGCGCTCGCCCTGCAGCACGTGGACCGACACGAGGGGCTGGTTGTCCACCGCGGTCGAGAAGACCTGCGACTTCTTCGCCGGCACCGTGGTGTTCTTCTCGATGATCCGGGTGAAGACGCCGCCCGCGGTCTCGACGCCGAGCGACAGCGGCGAGACGTCGAGGAGGAGGACGTCCTTCACCTCCCCCTTCATCACGCCGCCCTGGATCGCGGCGCCCACCGCGACGACCTCGTCCGGGTTCACGCCCTTGTGCGGCTCCTTGCCGAAGAAGCGCCGCACGACCTCCTGGACCTTCGGCATGCGCGTCATGCCGCCGACGAGGATGACGGTGTCGAGCTGGCCGACCTGGAGCCCCGCGTCCTTGAGCGCCACCTTGCACGGGTCGATGGTCTTCTCGACGAGATCGCCGCAGAGCTCCTCGAGCGTCACGCGATCGATCGTCTCGGCGAGGTGCTTCGGGCCGCTCGCGTCGGCGGTGATGAACGGGAGGTTCACCTCCGTCTCCGTCGCCGAGGAGAGCTCGTGCTTCGCGCGCTCCGCCGCCTCCTTCAGCCGCTGGAGCGCCATCCGGTCGCGCTTCAGGTCGATGCCGGTCTGCTCCTTGAAGCGCTTCGCGAGCCAGTCGATGACCCGCTGGTCGAAGTCCTCGCCGCCGAGGAAGGTGTTGCCGTTCGTCGCCTTCACCTCGAAGACGCCGGCGGAGAGCTCGAGGATCGTGATGTCGAAGGTGCCGCCGCCGAGGTCGTAGACCGCGACCTTCTCCGAGCCGGTCGCCTTCTGCTTGTCGATGCCGTAGGCGAGGGCCGCCGCGGTCGGCTCGTTGATGATGCGGAGCACGTTCAGCCCCGCGATCCGGCCCGCGTCCTTCGTCGCCTGGCGCTGCGCGTCGTTGAAGTAGGCGGGGCAGGTGACGATCGCCTCGGTCACCGGCTCGCCGAGGTAGTCCTCGGCGGTCTGCTTCATCTTCCCGAGGATCATCGCCGAGACCTCGGAGGGCGAATACTTCTTCCCGCAGGTCTCGACCCACGCGTCGCCGTTGTCCGCCGGGACGATCCGGTACGGCACGAGGCCCGCCCCCCGCTTCACCTCGGGGTCGTCGAACTTGCGGCCGATGAGCCGCTTCACCACGTAGATCGTCGACTCCGGGTTCGTGATCGCCTGCCGCTTCGCGATCTGGCCGACGAGCCGCTCGCCGCCGTCCGTGAACGCCACCATCGAGGGCGTGGTCCTCGAGCCCTCGCTGTTGGGGATCACGACCGACTCGCCGCCCTCCATCACGGAGACGCAGCTGTTCGTCGTGCCGAGGTCGATGCCGATCACCTTCCCCATCGCGTGCCCCTCATCACGTCGTGGACGGTCCCGCGGCGCCGTCCGCGGGGGGCTCGACCGCGACCCCCACCATCGCGGGGCGGACGAGCCGGTCGTTCAGCCGGAAGCCGCGGGCGTGCTCGAGCACCACCGTCCCGGGCGGCTGCTCCCGCGTCGGGACCTGCAGGAGCGCCTCGTGCTGCGCCGGGTCGAAGCGGGTACCGAGGGCGGAGAAGCCGACGACGCCGTGGCGCGCCAGCACCTGCTCGAGCGTCGCGCGGACGAGCTTCACGCCCTCGCGGAGCGGGTCGTCCGTGGCCGCCGCCGCGAGCGCGCGGTCGAGGCCGTCGACGACGGGCAGGAGGTCCTTGACGAGCTTCTCGGTCCCGAACCTCTGGACCTCGTCACGCTCCTTCACCGCCCGCTTCTTGTAGTTCTCGAGGTCCGCGGCGACGCGCAGGCAGCGCTCGTGCTCCGCCTTGAGCTTCTCCTGGGTGGCGCGCCCCATCGCGGTCGAGAGCTCGAGCTGCGCCTCGAGCTTCTTCACCTCCGCCTCGAGCGGGCCGGGCGCTCCGCCCTCCGCCTCGACGACGACCGGCGGGGCCTCCTCCGCCTCGCCGTCGCCCGCGGTCGCGCCGGCCTTGACGCGCTCGACGGAGCGGAGCGCCTCCTGCACGGCATCCGCCGGGATGTCGGCCTCGAAGCCGCCCTTCCGCTCGCTGTCGCTCATGGGAAATCGCGCGCGGGCCCGCCCATGGACCTTTCTCGCGCGGCGCCCATCTTGGCACGCGAGCCGGAGCCGGACAAGCGTCCGGGTACCAGGACTATCCGTCCGAGAGCGCCGCGAGCGCCCGGGAGATCTGGCGGGCGGTGAGGTCGACGAGCGGGATCACACGCGCGTAGTTCATGCGCGTCGGACCCACCACCGCGAGGGTGCCGAGGACCTTGTCCCCCCGCCCGTACGGGGCGGCGACGACCGACACGTCCGGCACCGAGGCGAACTCGCTCTCCGCGCCGATGAAGATCTGGACCTCCTGCGCCGTGAGCACCCGGTCGAGCACCCGCAGGATCTTGTCCTTCTCCGCGAAGGCCTTGAGGAGCGCCCGCGCCTTCTGCACGTCGGCGAACTCCGGCGCGTCGAGGAACGTCGCCTCGCCGTGGGCGAGGACGCGCTCGACGCCCGTGTCCGCGAAGGTCTGCTCGGCGAGCGCGAGCGCCTTCTCGAGGAGGTCGCGGAGCGCGCTCTGGTCCGCGCGCATGTCGCTGAGGATCCGGTCGCGCAGGTCGGGCACGCTCGGCGCGGCGCCCGGCGCGGCGTCCTGGGCCTCGTGGAGCTTCTCGTTGAGGTAGTTCGCCGCCCGCTCGAGCTCGCCGGGCTCCATGGGGAACTCGAGCTGGACGAGCTTGTTCGTGACGAGCCCCGCCTGCGAGACGAAGACGGCGATGACGCGGTTCTCGCGGAGGCGCACGAACTCGAGCTGGCGGACCGGGTCGGTCTTCGGGCGAGGCGTCGACACCACCCCGGCGTGGTGGGAGAGGTCGTGGAGGAGGTCCGCGGTCCCGTCGAGGAGCGCGCCCACGTCGCTCGCCGCGGCGGCGAGCCGCTCGATCCGCTCGCGGTCCTGCGGCGACGGCGGGCGGACCTTGAGGAGCGAGTCGACGAAGAGCCGGTAGCCGCGCTCGGTGGGGATCCGGCCCGAGGAGGTGTGGGGCTTCTCGAGGAAGCCGAGAGCCTCGAGGTCCGCCATGACGCTCCGCACCGTCGCGGGCGAGCAGTCGAGGTCGTGGCGCGCGAGCAACGGCTGGCTCGCGACCGGCTCGCCGGTCTGGATGTAGTCGGTCACGAGCGCGCGGAGGATCTCGCGCTCGCGTCGGTCCAGCTCGCCTCCGGGACCCGGCATCGCCGTGGTGCTCCTACTCGCCGGCGAGGTGCCTCTCGGCCGCCGCCGCGAGGGCGGCGAAGCGGCCGGCGGTGAGGTCGCGCCACCGGTCGCGCGCGGCGGGATCGCCCGCCGCCTCGGCGACGAGCGCCTCGAGGTGCACCCGCTCCTCCGGATAGACGTAAGCGAGCCCGGCCCTCGCCGCACCGCTCTCGTCGCGGCGGAGGGCGTCGCGCAGGAGGCCGCGCGCGACGGCGAGGTCGCCCCGCGCGTCGGCGAGGAGCGCGAGCGCGTAGAGCGGCTCGGGCCGCTGCGGGTCGATGGACCGCGCCGTCTCGAGGTAGGCCTTCGCCGCCGACACGTACCCCTCGGCCGCGTACAGCTCGCCGAGGTTCACGAGGGCGGCCTGCTGCTCGGAGGGGGTGCCCGCCGCGACGACCTCGTCGAGGAGCCGCCGGGCGGCGTCGCCGTGGCCGTCGAGGACGTAGGACACCGCGAGGTCGTTCAGCGCCGAGAGCCGATCGGGGTCCACCGCGAGCGCCGCCTCGAACAGCGAGCGGGC
>JAHWYA010000592.1 GCA_020028115.1 Anaeromyxobacter sp. | reverse complement strand
TCGCCGTCGGGCTCGCCGCCGCCGCCTTCGGGGCCGCCGCCCTCCTGCTCGCGCTCGCGCCGGAGCCACGCGGTCCCGCGCACGCCGCCGCGGCGTCGCCCGACTTCCCTGGCGGCCACCCCATCGACGCCTCCTTCATCACGACCGGCCGCGTCGCGCTCGAGCGGATGCCGGCGGAGGTGACGGGCGCGCTCGAGCTGCACTCCACGGAGATCCTGAGGACCGCCGCGGTCCTCGAGACGAAGCAGGCGCGGGTGTCGGGCACGTGCGCGCCGGGGTCGGCGATCCGCGTCGTCGCCGAGGACGGCACCGTCGTGTGCCAGCGGCTGCCGCGCGGGGTCGTCTCCGCGGCGGCGCTCGGGGCCGTCCCGCGCTCCTCCGCGACGGGCACCGCGCAGGGGAGCGTCCCGGGCGGCGTGGGCCGCTACCAGACCTCGGGGGAGGACGACTGGCTCGTCGCGTCGGTGCCGCTCCCGGACGGCGCGATCGTGACCGGCTTCTCCTACGTGTTCTGGGACGCGGATCCGGACGTGGACGGCGCCGCCTACCTCTACCGCTCCGACGACACGCCCCTCGCGGCGGCCTCGACGCGCGGCGCCGCCGCGGAGGTCCGGATCGCCGACACCGAGCGGGTGGCGAGCCCGAGGGTCGACGCGACCGCGTACGGCTACTTCGTCTACTTCCAGGTGTCGGCGAAGGCCGGCCCGGCGCTCATGCCGATCGCCGCGTCGGTGAGCTACCGGCTGCCCTAGAGCTGCTGCCGCTCCCCTGCCGCGGGCGGGGTACGCGTCGCCTCGATGTCGCGCGGTTCCGCGCGCGCGATCGGCAGCCGCGTCGTCTCGCGCCCGAAGGCGCGAGACGACGGTATATTGCGCCCGCCATGCCCCGCACCCACCTCTCCCGCGCGAAGCGGCTCGTCGTGAAGGTCGGGACCGGGACCCTCACCGACCGCGAGGGCCGGTTCGACCGGGAGAACTGCGCGCGCCTCGGCGCGGAGCTCGCGGAGCTCGCCCGCGGGCGGGCCCTCGTGCTCGTCTCCTCCGGCGCCGTCGCGCTCGGGGCGGAGCGGCTCGGGCTCGTGCGCCAGCGCGGGAAGGCGTGGGACATCCCGACGAAGCAGGCCGCCGCCGCGGTCGGGCAGCCGCACCTCATGGCCGCGTGGGGCGACGCGCTCGGGGCGCACGGCCGGACCGTCGCCCAGGTGCTCCTCACTGCGTCGAGGCGGACCTCGTCGCGATGCTCACCGACGTCGAGGGGCTCTTCGACCGGAGCCCCTCCGAGGCCGGCGCCGCGCTGCTCCACGACGTCCCGCGGGTCACCGCCGAGATCGAGCGGATGGCGGGCGGGGCGGGGAACGAGCGGAGCGTCGGGGGCATGACGACGAAGGTGAAGGCCGCCCGCCGCCTCGCCGCCCAGGGTGTCACCACGGCGCTCCTCTCCGGGCGCCGCCCGCGCGCGCTCCACGCGCTGCTCGCGGGCGAGCGCGTCGGCACGGTCTTCGCCCGCGACGCCGAGCGCCTGCCGGCGCGCAAGGGATGGCTCGCCGCCGCGGCGCGCGGGAAGGGCGTCATCCTCGTGGACGCGGGGGCGCGCCGGGCCCTCGTCGAGTCGGGCCGGTCGCTGCTGCCGTCCGGCGTCCGCGCGGTGCAGGGGACGTTCAAGGTGGGCGACCCCGTGGACATCGCGGTCGACCCGGCCCGCCCCTTCGCGCGCGGGCTCGCCGGGTACGGCGCGGAGGAGGTCCGGCGGATCGCCGGGCTGAAGACGAGCGAGATCGAGCGCGCGCTCGGGTATAAGTACCTCGACGAGATCGTCCACCGGGACGACCTCGTCGTCCTCGAGCCCGGCCGGGAGTGAGCCTGCAGTGAGAAAGTTGCCGAGGGAGGCGAGCCCAGGCCTCGCCGACGGGATGCGCAAGCTCGCGGAGGCCGCTCGCGACGCATCGCGGCTGCTCGGCCACGCGCCGACGGCGAAGAAGGACGCCGCGCTGCGCATCGCCGCGGACGCGATCGCCTCCCGCGCGCGCCGGATCCTCGCCGAGAACGCGAAGGACGTGCAGGCCGCGCGCAAGGCGGGGCAGACCGCCGCGTTCCAGGACCGGCTCGCGCTCGACGCGAAGCGACTCGAGGGGATCTCGCGGTCGCTGCTCGAGGTCGCCGCGCTGCCCGACCCGGTGGGCGAGGTGACCTCGACCTGGCGCCGCCCGAACGGGCTCTCCGTGAAGAAGGTCCGGATCCCGCTCGGCGTCGTCCTCATGGTGTACGAGGCGCGGCCGAACGTCACCATCGAGGCGGCGTCGCTCTGCGTGAAGAGCGGGAACGCGGTGATCCTCCGCCCCGGCTCCGACGCGCTCCGCTCGTCGCTCGCCCTCGCCGAGGCCTTCGCCGAGGGGCTCGCGAAGGCGGGGCTCCCGGCGGCGGCGGCCCAGGTCGTCCCCACGCCCGATCGCGAGGCGACGTACGAGCTGCTCGCCCTCGACGACCTCGTCGACCTCGCCATCCCGCGCGGCGGGCCCGCCCTCATCCGCGCCGTCGCGGAGCGCTCGCGGGTGCCGGTGGTGAAGCACTACCAGGGCGTCTGCCACCTCTTCCTCGACCAGACCGCGGCCCCCGAGCGCGCCGTCGCGCTCGCGATGAACGGCAAGGTCCAGCGGCCCGGCGTCTGCAACGCGCTCGAGTGCCTGCTCGTCCACCGCGGCGCCGCCGCGAAGCTCCTGCCGCCCGTCGGGCGCGCCCTCGCCGACGCGGGCGTCGAGCTGCGCTGCGATCCGACGTCGCTCACGATCCTGAAGCGGGCGGGGGTGAGGGCGGCCGCGGCGAAGCCCGACGACTACGGCCGGGAGTTCCTCGAGAAGATCCTCGCCGTCCGCGTCGTGCAGGACCTCGACGGCGCCCTCGACCACATCGCGCGCTTCGGCTCGCTCCACACCGAGGCGATCCTGACGAAGGACCTCGCGAACGCGCGCCGCTTCGAGCGCGAGGTGGTGGCGAGCGCGGTGATGGTGAACGCGTCCACGCGGTTCAACGACGGCGGCGAGCTCGGGCTCGGCGCCGAGATCGGCATCTCCACGACGAAGCTCCACGCCTTCGGGCCGATGGGGCTCCAGGAGCTCACCACCCAGAAGTTCGTGGTGGAGGGCGACGGGCACGTGCGGGGCTAGCACCCCAAAGGACGGGCATGGCGAAGACGACGAAGGCGAAGCCGAAGTCGAAGGCGAAGACGGCGCGGCGGTATCCGGCGAAGGGCGAGCCGAAGGGCAAGGGCAGGTTCAAGGGCAAGGCGCCGAAGGCGGGGGACCGCCCCTCGACGCGGTCCGCCCCGCGGCGGCAGGAGAAGGCGCCGCCGCGGCGCTCCGCAGCGCCGGCGAAGCGCGCCGGCCCCGCGCCCTCCTCGGCC
>JAHWYA010000146.1 GCA_020028115.1 Anaeromyxobacter sp. | reverse complement strand
CAGCGCGTCCTCCGTCAACGACGGCGGCACCGGCGGCGGGGCCGGCTGCGCCTGCGCGCCGTCCACGGCGTCCATGGACTCCACGATCACGATCTCCACGGCCTCCACGTCGTCCAGCGCATCCACGGCCGCGCCCTGCGGCTGCCGGCCAGCCCGGGACTCCTCGAGAGCCCGGCTGAACTCGATCACGGTCTCGACCCCCTCGGCGTGCGCCGCGCTCATCGGATGCTCCCGGCGAGCTCGAAGATCGGGAAGTACATGAGCACGACGATGAGGCCGATCACGAGGCCGATCACCGTCATCATGGCCGGCTCGATCAGGCGCGTGGCGAGGTCGACGAAGCGCGACAGCTCCTCGTCGTAGAACGCCGCGATCCGCTCCATCATCTCGCCCATGTTGCCGCTGCGTTCGCCGACGCGGAGCATGCGCTCGGCGACCGGCGTGGTCAGGCCCTGGGGGGCGAGCGCGTCGGTCAGCGAGCGTCCCTCGCGCACCGCGCGCGTGGCGGCCTCGAGCCGCGGCTGTGCGGCCGCTGCCAGCAGGCCGCGCGTCATCTCGAACGCGGTCACGACGGGCAGGCCGCCGCGCAGCAGCATGCCGACGGTGCGATACAGGCGCGCCAGCTGGTAGAGCGAGATCTGGTAGCCGACCATCGGGATGCGCGCGAACAGGCCGCCGACCGCGGTGCGAAAGCCGGGCCGCCGCACGCCGTAGCCGGCGAGGGCGACGCAGGCGAGGAAGCCGGCCAGCACGGCGAGGCCGTGCGCCTCGAGCAACCGCCCCCACTCCATCAACAACTTCGAGGCGAACGGCAGCTCGCCGCCGATCTCCTCGTAGATGCCCGAGAACCGTGGCACGACGTAGGCGACGAGGAACAGCAAGACCAGCGAGCCGGCCGCGAGCAGCACGGCCGGATAGATCGACGCGTTGATCAGCCGCTTCTTCAGCAGGTCGATCTGCTGCTGGTAGGCGACGAAGCGCCGCAGCGCCTCGGCGATCGCGCCGCTGCGCTCACTCGCGCGCACGGTCGCGACGTACAGCGTCGGGAAGCTGCTCGGGAACTCACCGAGCGCGGTCGACAGGCTCTGCCCCTCGTACAGGCGCCGGCGCAGGCCCTCGAGCAGGTGGCGGACCGAGTCGTCGCGCTCCTTCTCGGCCAGGGCGTCGATCGCCTCGACGAGCGACAGGCCGGCCTCGAGCAGCGCGACGAGCTCGTTGCTGAACGCGACCAGGGACAGGCGCGCGCGCCGCGAGCGCTTCCAGCGCGCCGCCTCGATCGCGAGCACGCGCAGGCCGCGCGCGATCGCCTGGCGGTGCGCGTCGGCCTCGTCGAGCGCGTCCAGCTCCTGGGTCGCGACCCCCTGGCCACCGTCGAGCGTGGTGATGCGGAAGCGCACGGGGTCACCAGTTCGTGACGTCGGAGGCTTCGCCGGTGCCGCCCGGACGGCCGTCCTTGCCGTAGGACTGCAGCTCGAAATCGCCGTTGTGCGTGCCGGGCTGCTGGTAGACGTAGGGCCGGCCCCATGGATCGGCGGGCACGCCCTTCTTGAGGTAGGGCCCGGCCCAGGCCGGCTCGCTGCTCGGCCGCGTGACGAGCACCTGCAGCCCCTCCTCGCTCGTCGGATAGCGCCCGACGTCGAGCCGGAACTGGTCGAGCGCCTTGTCGAGCGCGTCGATCTGCGCGCGCGCGACCTTGATCTGCGACTTGCCGACCTGCGCGAAGTAGCGCGGCGCGACGAAGCCCGCCAGCAGGCCGATGATGACCATGACGACGAGCAGCTCGAGCAGCGTGAAGCCGCGTGCCAGGCCAGACCGGGACTTCATCTGTTCCATGTCTGTGCCTCCTGGCCACGCGGAAGCGGGGCCATCCTCGCCCGGTAGGTAAAAGCGCTTCCGCGCCTCCGACATCAGGTCCAACCCTGAACCCGAAGAGGGGCAGCGACGACATCGACGATCCGGACGAGATCCTGCGCGCGAGAGTCGACGCCGCTCGTCCTCGCTGGCGTGGCCGAGAAGGCGATGAACCAGATCCGCGAGCGCGTCCTGGAGGGGACCGCCGGGGCAGAGGGGGAAAAGTGAGGAGTGACGCGCCGCTACGTCTCGCCCATCGACACGACGACGCGCGCCGAGCCGAGCGCGAGCACGGCGATCCGTCCGCGGCGCTCGCTGCGGAACGCCTGACCGGTCTCGAGCACCCGATCCTCCGGATCGCCCTCGCGCGTGAGCCACACCGACCCGTCGAGGCAGCGCACCGTCGCGCCGCCGCGCCCCGCCCGCCGGCTCCACGCGACGCCGTCTGCGAGCTCGAGCTCCACGCGCCAGGGGCGCGCCGGACGCCGCAGCCCGCGGCGGGCGACGCGGAGCATGGCCGCGATGAGCCGGGACGGGAGCTCCCACGCCGGCGCCGTCCGGCCGGCGGTCCTGACGGACGATCCGCTCATGACGGATCCGTAGCGCTCCTCGACGAACCAGAACAGATACAGAGCTGGCGATATGGGACCGGTACAGAAACGACGGCCGCGCGCGGGTGCTAGCATCGTGTCCATGCGACCCGCAGCGTCCCCGCGCTACTCCGAGATCGCGCGCCGCTACGAGCACGCCATCCAGGAGGGCGCGTTCGGGCCCGGTGACCGGCTCCCGTCCATCCGCGTGATCCGCAGGGACGAGCGGGTGTCCGCCTCCACCGTCATCCAGGCCCTCGCGCAGCTCGAGTCGGCGGGGCTCGTCGAGGCCAGGCCGCGCTCCGGGTTCTTCGTCCGCGCGCGGGCGCTCGCGCCGCTGCCGTCGGCGGCACGGCCACGACCGGGCGCGACCGCCGTCACGGTGAGCGATCTCGTCCAGGAGGTGTACCGCGCCCAGCGGGACCCGAGGCTGGTGCCGCTCGGGTCCGCGACGCCGTCGCCGGCGCTGCTCCCGGCGCGCGGCCTCGCCCGCGCGATGAGCGCCGTGGCGCGCCGCGCGCACACGGGCGGCCTGCAGTACGAGATGCCGCCGGGGTTCCTCGAGCTCCGCCGGCTCGTCGCGCAGCGCGCGGTCGCGCTGGGCTGCGCCCTCACTCCGGACGATCTCGTCGTGACGAGCGGCGCGACGGAGGCGATCCACCTCGCCCTGCTCGCCGTGACGCGCCCGGGCGACACCGTCGCCGTCGAGACCCCGGCGTACTACGGGACGCTCCAGGCCATCGAGTCGCTCGGGCTCCGCGCCGCCGAGGTGCCGTCGTTGCCGGGGACCGGGCTCGACGTGAGCGAGCTCGAGCGGCGGCTGGACGGAGGTCGCGTGGCGGCGGTGGTCGCCGTCCCGAACTTCAGCAACCCGCTCGGAGGGCTCATGCCGGACGACGAGAAGGCCCGCCTCGTCCGGCTCCTCGCCGCCCGGGGCATCCCCCTCGTCGAGGACGACGTGTACGGCGACCTGGCGTTCGGCGGCGTGCGGCCGAGGCCGGCGAAGGCCTGGGATCGAGACGGCCTCGTGATCCTGTGCGGCTCGTTCTCGAAGTCGCTCGCTCCGGGCTTCCGCGTCGGCTTCACGGCGCCGGGCCGGTTCCGCGAGCGCATCGAGCGGCTCAAGTTCTCGGTGAACGTGGCGACCCCGACGCTCACGCAGCGCGCCGTCGCGCACTTCCTCCGGACCGGCAGCTACGACCGCCACCTCCGCACGCTGCGGTCGCGGCTCGAGGACATCGTGTCCCGCACCGCGTGCGCGGTCGCCGAGTCGTTCCCGCCCGGGACGTGCGCGTCGCGGCCGCGCGGCGGCTGCTATCTGTGGATCGAGCTGCCACCGACCGTGGACGCGCTGGAGCTGCACGCGGCGGCGCTCCGGTCGGGCGTCGCCATCGCGCCCGGACAGATCTTCTCCGCGGCCCGGGCGTACCGGAGCTGCATCCGCCTGAGCTGCGGCGAGCCCTGGAGCGAGCGGATCGGCTCCGCCGTGGCCGCCGTGGGGCGGCTCGCGAGCCGGCTCCACCGCCGCGGGCCGGGCAGCTTGCGCCGCGCCGGCGCGGCGGCCGGCGACGACTCGCGAGCGGATGGCCGATGGCCGTGACGTCCACCACGTTCAGCGCGTCCTGCGTCGCGACGCGCCGCGCGGATCGCGCGCGCTCCTGGGTCCCGGAGGGAGGGCGGCGAGTGAGGCGCCTGGGACTCGAACCCAGAACCACCGGCTTAAAAGGCCGATGCTCTACCAATTGAGCTAGCGCCTCGGGTGCTCCGGCGCGGAGAGATACCACGCGGCGGACGCCCGCGCCGGTCCTCCGCGGCGACCCGGCGGCGCCTCGCCCGGCGGCACCCGGGTATCCTCCGGGAGAGGAAGTAGCCCTTCGACTTCGCCGCCGCTGCGCGGCGGCTACGCTCAGGCGAGCGGAGGTGGACTTCGACGCGCCCCGTGTCCCCGGATCCCGTGCCCCGCGCGCATGGTACGGAGTGCGGGCGCGGTGACGCTCGGTGACCGTCGCGTCGGGGTCAGCGCGACCCCGGAATGCGCGGAACCCACCGCCGGGCGCCCTCGCTACGAGGGTTTGCGCGGGCGCGGTGCGTGCTACGGAGAGTTCGCGTCGTCCTGGAGGTTTTGCGATGCTCGCCTACGCCGCCGCGCTCATCCTCGCCGCCGCCTCGTCCGCCCCGCTCCCCGGCATCCCCGCCCCCCCGGGGGAGCTCCGCGGCCAGGTGGTCGGACGGACCGGCGCGCCCGTAGCTCGCTTCACCGTGAACGGCGTGCGGTTCGAGAGCCCCGAGGGCCGGTTCAAGGTCCTGACGCCGCCCGAGGGCGAGTTCCGCGTCGTCATCCGCGCCGAGGGGTACGCGCCGAACGTGTTCCACGTCCAGGGCGCCTCGGGGAAGAAGCTCCAGATCCCGGAGATCCGCCTCGGCCAGGGCGAGCACATCCTCGGCGAGGTGCTCGACGCCGAGACCGAGATGCCGGTGCAGGAGGCGCGCGCGTCGCTCGCGGACCCCGCGAAGCTCGAGCGGCTCCGCTTCGTCCGCCCGGAGCGCGTCGCGTCGGTGGCGGTGAGCGGGTACGGCGGCTGGTACGAGATCAAGCATGCCCCGCGCGGCCTGCTCGTGCTCGTCGTCTCCGCGCCGGGCTACCTCCCCGAGTTCGTCCCGGTGAACACGCGCGAGCCGCTGCCGCCGGTCTACCTGCACCGCGGCGGCACGCTCGGCGGCGCCGTGCGCGACATGAGCGGCGCCCCGCTCCCGGGCGCGCGGGTCGTCGCGCTCTCGAAGGACGCGAACGACGGCGCCGAGGGCGTCACCAACCGGCTCGGCCGGTTCACGTTCGAGAAGCTCCGCCCCGGCCGCTACAAGGTCATGGCCCTCGTCGGCGGCCGCAGCGCGGAGAGCGGCGAGGTCCCGGTCGCCGACGGGATCGAGACCGAGGTCCGGGTGAAGGTCGACGCCCCGGCGACGCCCGTCGCGATCGCGGCGGCGCGCTGAGGCAGAGTCCCGGCGTGCGCGCGTCCCGCCCGCGCGGCATGATGGCGGGGTGACGGACGCACCCGAGCTCCGGTTCGAGACGCCCGAGCGCGTCGCCCTCCACCTCGAGCTCGCGGGGCTCGGCGCGCGCGCGTTCGCGTACCTGGTCGACGTCCTGGTCGTCTTCCTCCTGTGGGTGCTCGGGCTCGTCCTGTACTCGGTCTCGGGCGACCTCCTGCGGGACCTCCAGGCGCTGTCGTGGGCGGGGCAGCTCCTCGCCGTCGCGGCGGTGCTCCTCTCGGGCTGGGGCTGGGACGTCGCCTGGGAGGTCGCGGGGGGAGGGCGGACGCCCGGCAAGCGCGCCCTCGGGCTCCGCGT
>JAHWYA010000145.1 GCA_020028115.1 Anaeromyxobacter sp. | reverse complement strand
CCGCCGCTCGCTGCAGAGCCGCCGCCCGCCGCGCAGCCGCCATCGCCCGACGCGTCGTCCCAGCAGATCGCGGTGGTGGTCCCGCTCCCGCCGGTTCCGGCGCGGACGGTGGTGGCCCCGCCGGCCCGCGTCGCGCACGACGGCCTGAACCGGACCGACCGCGACCCGGTGCTCAATGCACCGACGGTCGGGCTCTCCGTGGGGTTCTAGCGGGGCGCGCGTGCGAACCCGCGCACGCTAGACTCCCGGGGTGCCGATCTACCGCCTCGGGCGCGCGGTCGCCTTCCCGGATCCGTCACGGGCCGAGCCGGACGGCCTCCTCGCCGTCGGCGGCGATCTCGAGCCGGAGCGGCTCCTCGCCGCCTACGCCCAGGGGATCTTCCCCTGGTACGACGACCGGAGCCCGATCCTCTGGTGGTCGCCGGATCCGCGGCTCGTGCTCGAGCCGGCGGAGCTCCACGTGTCGCGGACCCTCGCCCGGACGCTCCGGCGCGGCACGTACCGCGTGACGGCGGACACGGCCTTCGAGCGCGTCATCCGCCGCTGCGCGGACAAGGGCCGGCCCGGGCAGAGCGGCACCTGGATCACCGCCGAGATGATCGAGGCGTACGTCGAGCTGCACCGGCTCGGGTTCGCGCACTCGTTCGAAGCGTGGGAGGGCGACGCGCTCGCGGGAGGGGTGTACGGCGTCTCGCTCGGCGCGGTCTTCTTCGGCGAGTCGATGTTCGCCGACGCGCGCGACGCGTCGAAGGTCGCCTTCGTGCGCGGGGTGGAGTGGCTCCGCGCGCGCGGCGTCCGCCTCGTGGACTGCCAGGTCCGGACCGAGCACCTCGTGTCGCTCGGGGCGCGCGAGCTCCCGCGGCGCGAGTTCCTCGACCGCGTGGCTGCGGCGCTCGAGGCGCCGACGCTCCGCGGCCGGTGGGCGTTGTAGCGGGGGGGCACTCGGCCCTTCGACTACGCCTCGGGCCTCGCGCCCCCCCGATCCCCCCGCTCGATTACTTCACGACCTGGAGCAGCTCGACCTCGAACACGAGCGTCGAGTTCGGCGGGATCGCGCCGGGCGCGCCGCGCTCGCCGTACGCGATGGCCGGCGGGCACACGAGCCGCGCCTTGCCGCCGACCTTCATGAGCGCGACGCCCTCCGTCCAGCAGGGGATGACGCGGTTCAGCGGGAACGTCGCCGGGCCGCCGTGCCGGTCGGAGGCGTCGAACACGTTCCCGTCGATGAAGGTGCCCTTGTAGTTCACCTTGACCGTGCTCGCGGCCGTCGGCTTCTCGCCCTTGCCCTCCTGGAGCGGCTGGTAGACGAGGCCGGAGGCCGTCTTCACGGCGCCCTTCTCCTTCGCGGCCTTGGCGGCGAAGTCGGCGCCCGGATCGGCGGCGCGCGCGGAGGTGGAGACGGCGAGGACGGCGAGGGCGAGGAGGGAACGGCGCAGGGTCATGGGTCGAGGCCTCGGTTCGAAGGTCCGGCCGCCCCGGAGCGAGGCGGTCGCGGCGGGAGTATGGCCCAGCTTAGGATGGGGCGCATGGGGAAGAAGCGCTCCGGCGACGAGCGGCCCGCACCGCCCTCCGGGCCGTTCCACGAGGCCTTCGCGAAGCTCCGGGAGCGGCTCCCCGACGGCTGGACACCGCCCGCAGAGCCTGCGGCCGCGGCGGCCCCGGCGGCCGCACCCGCGCCGCGAGGGCCGGCGCGCGCGGTGGTCCGGATCGAGCGGAAGGGACGCGGCGGGAAGGAGGCGACGCTCGTCGAGAAGCTCGACCTCGACCGCGTCGCGCTCGCGGCCTGGCTCGACGACGCGAAGCGCGCGCTCGGCTGCGGCGGCGCGGTCGAGGAGGGCGCGCTCGTGCTCCAGGGCGACCAGCGCGACCGGATCGCCCGCTGGCTCGAGAAGCGCGGCGTCCGCAAGGTCACGGTCGGGACCTGACCCGGCGCGCCGGGCGCCCTAGACGACGGGCATGGCCTTCCTCGTCGCCGTCCGCGATCTCCTCTTCCGGTCGAAGATCGACGCCGCCGCCCAGCGGCTCGGCGTCACCGTGCGCCTCGCGCCGCGCGGCGTGCCGCTCTCCGAGGCCGCGCGCGAGCTCGGCTCCGGCACCGCGCTCGTCGATCTCGGGGAGGCCGGGGTGCTCGACGAGATCCGGCGGGTGAAGGGCGCGGGCGGCGTCCGCGTCGTCGGCTTCCTCGGCCACCTCCAGACGGACCTCGCGCAGGCTGCGCGGGACGCGGGCGCGGACGAGGTCCTGTCGCGCGGCGAGCTCGCCGGGCGGCTCGACGACATCCTGCTCGCGGAGCGCTGAACCGGACGGAGGCGCCGGCCGAGCCCTCGAGAGGTGACGTCCGCCGCGCCTTCACGCTGACCCGGCGGGCGTCCCCCACCCTGGCGCCCCACGCGGGCTCGCCCGGGTACGCCGCCGCCCGCGCGTGCGTTTAGAATGAGCGCGATGGCGGACCCCCACCGGCGGGACGGCGGCGACACGGCCGTCACCGTCCCCAGGACCAAGGCGGAGAAGGAGACGCGGCGCCCGCCGCTCTACAAGGTCCTGCTGCACAACGACGATTTCACCACCCAGGAGTTCGTGGACTGGGTGCTCATGAACGTCTTCAACCACGACCCCGAGTCGGCGCACCGCATCATGCTGAACGTTCACATGCACGGGGTGGGTGTCGCCGGTATCTATCCGCACGAGATCGCGGAGACGAAGGCGCATCGGACGATGGAGCTCGCGAAGGAGGCGGAGTACCCGCTCCTTGCGACGCTCGAGCCGGAGTAGCGTGGAGCCGAGATGGTGACGGTGTCGAAGGAGCTGCAGCAGACCCTCCAGAACGCGGTGGGCGAGGCCCGCCGGCGGCGCCACGAGTACGTCACGCTCGAGCACCTGCTCCACGCCATGACGAAGGACAAGGTGGCGTCCGAGGTGCTGCTCGCCTGCGGGGCCGATCTGAAGGCGCTCGAGCGGGAGCTCGAGGAGTACCTCGACCGCACCCTCGAGTCGCTCTCGTCGACCCAGGACCCGGAGCAGACCGCGGCGTTCCAGCGCGTCCTCCAGCGCGCCGCCTGGCACGTGCAGGGCTCGGGACGGACGGAGCTCAACGCGGGCGACGTCCTCGTCGCGATCACGCGCGAGCGGGGCTCGCACGCGGTCTACCTCCTCGAGAAGCAGGGCGTCCGGCGCCTCGACATCCTCCAGTACATCTCCCACGGCATCGGCAAGGACGGCGAGGAGGGCGGCGAGCCCGGTGGCGAGGAGCAGGGCGACGAGGGCGGCCCCCGCCCCGTGAAGGACCCCTTCAAGACCTTCACCGTGAACCTGGTCGAGCGCGCCGCGCAGGGGCTCATCGACCCGCTCATCGGCCGCGACGCCGAGGTGGAGCGGATGGTCCAGGTGCTCTGCCGCCGCCGGAAGAACAACCCCGTCCTCGTCGGCGACCCGGGGGTCGGCAAGACCGCCATCGTCGAGGGGCTCGCGCTCCGCATCCACCAGAAGAAGGTGCCCGCCATCCTCGAGAAGGCGGCGATCTACTCGCTCGACATGGGCGCGCTCCTCGCCGGGACGAAGTTCCGGGGCGAGTTCGAGCAGCGGCTCAAGGGCGTCATCCAGGGCGTGAAGAAGACGCCGCACGCGATCCTCTTCATCGACGAGATCCACACCATCGTCGGCGCCGGCGCGACCACCGGCTCCTCGATGGACGCGTCGAACCTGCTCAAGCCGGGCCTCGCCTCCGGCGAGCTCCGCTGCATCGGGTCGACGACGTTCCAGGACTACAAGGCGACCTTCGAGCGCGACCACGCGCTCGCGCGCCGCTTCCAGAAGGTCGAGGTCCACGAGCCGACGGTCGAGGACACGGTCAAGATCCTCCGCGGCCTGAAGAAGGTCTACGAGGACCACCACGGCGTCGTGTACACGCCGCGCTCGCTCCGCGCGGCCGCGGAGCTGTCCGCGAAGCACATCAACGACCGGCAGCTGCCCGACAAGGCGATCGACGTCCTCGACGAGGCGGGCGCCCGCGACCGGATGCGCGACGAGGCCCGGCGCCACCGCCGGATCACCGCGCGCGACGTCGAGCGCGTCGTGGCGAAGATCGCGAAGATCCCGGAGCGGACCGTCTCGGCGGACGACCAGGCCGCGCTCCTGAACCTCGAGCCCGAGCTGCGGAAGGTCATCTTCGGGCAGAACGGGGCGATCGAGTCGATCGTCTCGTCCATCAAGCTCTCGCGCTCCGGGCTCGGCTCGCCCGAGCGGCCCATCGGCAACTTCCTCTTCTCCGGCCCAACCGGCGTCGGGAAGACCGAGCTCGCGAAGCAGCTCGCGCGGATCCTCGGGGTCGAGTTCCTCCGCTTCGACATGACCGAGTACCAGGAGAAGCACACGGTCTCGCGCCTGATCGGCGCGCCGCCGGGGTACGTCGGCTTCGACCAGGGCGGGCTCCTCACGGACGCGATCCGCAAGACGCCGTACGCGGTGCTCCTGCTCGACGAGATCGAGAAGGCCCACCCGGACATCTACAACCTGCTCCTGCAGGTGATGGACCACGCGACGCTGACCGACAACAACGGCCGCAAGGCCGACTTCCGGCACGTCATCCTCATCATGACGACCAACGCCGGCGCGCAGGAGCTCTCCGCGCGCCGCGTCGGCTTCGGCACGGACCTCTCCGACCCGGGCAACGCCCGGAACGCGATCGAGCGGACCTTCAGCCCCGAGTTCCGGAACCGGCTCGACGCCTGGGTGGCGTTCGACTCGCTGCCGTCGGAGGTCATCCTCAAGGTCGTCGACAAGCTCGTGAAGGAGCTCGAGGGGCAGCTCCTCGAGAAGAAGGTGCGGATCGAGCTCACGCCCGAGGGGCGCGGCTGGCTCGCCGAGCGCGGCTTCGACCGGAAGATGGGGGCGCGCCCGATGGCGCGGCTCATCCAGAACGAGGTGAAGAGGCCGCTCGCGGAGAAGATCCTCTTCGGTGAGCTGCGCGAGGGCGGGGCGGTGCGCGTCGAGGTCGAGGACGGTGGACAGAAGCTCCGGCTCGTCGTCACCCCGGCGACCACGCCGGCGCCGGTGCCGGCCTGACCCGGCGCCCGCGGCGACGCGCCGCGCCGCGATTTGGTTGGCGCTCCCGCGCGGCGGGTGTACGCGACTGGCATGTCTCCTCGAGTCTGTCCGTGGTGGCTCGGGCCGCTGCTCGCGAACCCGCTCCGCAAGCTCCTCCAGGACCCCGCCGCGATCCTCGGCCCGTACGTGCGGGAGGGCATGACCGTCCTCGAGCCGGGGCCGGGGATGGGGTTCTTCACGCTCGAGGCGGCGCGGCGGGTGGGCCCGCGCGGCCGGGTCGTCGCGGTCGACGTCCAGCCGCGCATGCTCGAGGGGTTGCGGCGCCGCGCGACGCGCGCCGGGCTCGCGGACCGCGTCGAGACGCGCGCGGCGCGGGCGGAGTCGCTCGGGGTCGAGGACCTCGCCGGGAAGGTGGACGTCGTGCTCGCGCTGCTGATGGTCCACGAGCTCCCCGACGCAGCCCGGTTCTTCGCGGAGGTCCATCCCGCGCTCGCGCCCGGCGGCAAGGTGCTGTTCGTGGAGCCGCGCGGGCACGTCACGCCGGCGGCGTTCGAGGAGAGCCTCGCGGCCGCGGAGCGCGCGGGGCTGCGCCGCGGGCCGGGGCCGAAGGTGTGGCGGAGCCTCACGGCGGTGCTCGAGCGCGCGTAGCGCGGCCACTCCCCGCGGGCCGGGGTCGCCCCCGCGCCCGTGCTCGGGTAGAACCCGGCGGTGGCGCCGCGCGAACCTCTCCCGATCGATCCGCTCCTCCCGGAGA
>JAHWYA010000144.1 GCA_020028115.1 Anaeromyxobacter sp. | reverse complement strand
GCGTGCCCTCCAAAAGCGGCGAGCCGTTCGGCCGGCTGACCCTATCGATCAGCTCGTTCGTCCCGAAGCCGTGGACGCCGTTCCAGTGGGCGCCGCTCGCGCCGCGGGCGGCGCTCGAGGCGCGCCGGAAGCTCCTCGAGCGGACGCTGCGGCCGAAGGGGATCGACGTCGAGTCGCTCTCGGCGCGCGAGGCGACGCGCCAGGCGCTCGTCGCCCGCGGCGACCGCCGCTGCGCGGACCTGCTCGAGCTCGCGCACGCGGAGGCGGGCGGCGACCTGCGGGCCGCGCTCCGGCGCTGGCCGCACGACCCGGAGTTCTTCACGCACCGCGAGGTGGGGCGGGACGAGCGGCTGCCGTGGGACGTCCTCGACCACGGGATCGAGAAGGGCTTCCTCGCCCGCGAGTACGCGCGCGGCGTCGCCGCGAAGGTCACGCCCAAGTGCGCCGTCGCGACCTGCCGCGCGTGCGGGCTCGACTGCGCCGACCACCCGGAGCTCCGGCCGGGCGCGCCGGCGTAGCGCGCCACGCAAGGAAAGGGCCGGCCCGCGGACGGGCCGGCCCCGTGCTCGGGAACCGCGACGGCGTCAGCGGCTGACGCCGCCGAGGAACCTCTCCGTGATGACCTTGATGCTCGTGCCGTACCGGTCCCAGGGGACCTCGACGCTCCAGCTCAGCTTCGCCGGGCCGGCCGTGCCGCCCTCGATGTCGACCTCCGCCGCGACGCCGCACGAGAAGCCGGTGAACTCCGGGCGCATGAGGCATGCCGCCGGGCCGGCGATCCGGCACTGCGACGCGCACGGCCCCGCCCCGCCGTTCGCGCACGGCCAGTAACGCCAGCCCATGCCGACGAGGTCCGCGTACGACGGCAGGCCGAGGTAGTTCGCGGTGACGCTGCCCGACACCAGCTCGACCGCGTACGAGGCGCTCGTGCTCAGGCGGTTCAGGTTCAGGTCGCTCGCGACCACCGTGTACGTCTGCGTCACCGCGGGCAGGACGGTCGTCGCGACCGCGACGTCGAACGGCGTCGCGGCCGGCGTCGGGGTGCAGGCGGCGAACGTCCCGGGCCCCGCCCACCGCGTGCCGAGCAGGTTCCCGCCGGAGGTCACGGTCGCCGCGGCGCCGGTGTAGACGACGAAGGTCTGGCTCCAGATCTTCTGGATCCCGTCCCAGGCGCCGTTCGGGGGCGTCCACGTCTTGTTGTCGTCGAGGTCGAGGAACCACTCGCCGGGCTCCCAGGTGCCGCTGTCGTCCTGATCGACGTACGGCTCCCCGAGGTCCACGAACGGCTCGCCCACCTCGTACGTTCCGTCGCCGTTCGCGTCGAAGAAGGCCTCCTCGCCGTCTGCGTGCGCGACGATCGTCACGACGCCGTCCCGCGGGTTGTGGGTCCGGGTCCCGCACCCGTCGAGCCCGTGCGACGACCAGGGCTCGCCGACGGTGGTGAGCGGGTCCACGTCGAAGGGCAGCCCAGCGCCCATCGTGTTGAAGCCCTGGAGCGCGATGCCGAGCTCCATCTGCGAGTCGCCCGGCGCGTCGGGGTCGTAGGCGGGGGTGCTCGTGGCCTGGCCGACCGCGCCGGCCTCGGCGCTGAAGATGACCTGGGTCTCGCGGCCGAGGACGTTGCCGTACCGGTCCTTCAGGACGGCCTCGCAGGTGAAGGGCGCGTCCACGAGCGAGATGGCGCAGTCCGTCTCGCCGAGCGCGGGGAGGTTCCGCGGCGAGCACATGACGGCGAAGTTCGTGGCGCTCGCTCGCGCGCCGGTGACGGCCATCGTCGGGAGCGCCACCTGCCGCGTCACGCCGGCGATCGAGGCCGTCGCGGTGACGGCGAGCGTCCCGGCCGCCGTCCCGGTGTAGATCCACGCGTTCGCGAGGCCCGTCTCCGGCGTCCCGCCGTCCGACGAGACGATCCCCTGGTACCCGACGCAGCCGTCCGCCACCCGGCACGTCGCCGTGTCGCCGGTGGACGGCCAGCCGAGCGTCGAGCCGCCGAGCTGCCGGTGCTCGAACCGGACCGCGAGGCCGTCGGGGTACGCCTCGCCGACGTCGTCGACCGCCTTCACGTGGACCCAGCCGAGGTCTCGCCACCCGCCGCCCTTCACGCCCATCACCCGGTACTGCACCGAGCCCGTGTCCTCCACGAGCTGCAGCGCGCCGAGGCGCGGCATCGTGATGGTCGCGGTGTCGCGGATCGACGGGAACCCGGAGAGCTGGGCGGTGACGGTCGCCATGCCGGCGGTCGCGCTCGCGGTGAAGGTGAAGCGCGCCTTGCCCTCGGCGTCGGTGCTCACGGCCGCCGGCGCGATCGTGCCGAGGTTCGTCGCGGCGGTCACCGTCACGAGGGCCAAGGGGTCGGTATTCGACGTGACCTGGACGACGACCTCGGTCGTGGACGTGCCGTTCGCGGGGAGCCGGGTGCGCGCCGGCGTGACGGTGAGGGCGAGGCCGGTCGTGATGTCGGTGCACGCGCCCGCCTGGCAGAAGAACGTGGGGCCGCCGGCGCAGGGCTGGCCGTTGCAGTTGGTGTCCTGGCAATCGCGCTGCCCGTCGCAGTCGTTGTCGACGGTGTCCGTGCAGCTCGTCTCCGTCGTCGCGCCGACGGGGTTCGCCGTGCACGCGGGAGGGGCGACGCAGGTCCGCGGCGTCGTGAGCGAGCACGTCCCGGTCCCACCGCCGGTGAGGTTGCAGGCGAGACTCCCGCACGCGCTGTCCGCCGTGCAGCTCGCCTGGCAGGCCGCGGCGAGCGAGGTGAAGGCGACGGTGGTGGCGGTCGTACCCGCGGCCCCCGAGACGGTGATCGTGGCGTTCCCAACGCAGCCCGCCGCCGCCGCGCTGCAGGTCACGAGCGTGAGGTTCACGCTCGCGCCGCTGACGGTCGTGGACGTGCCGCCGGTCGAGAAGGTGCCGCGATCCGTCGTCACGGTGACGGATCCGCCGCCGGTGTTCGTCACGGTGAGCGTGACCGTGTTCGTGCCGTTCGCGACCACCGTCCCGGCGGACGCGCTCACGCCGACGTACGGTGCGGGCGGCGGCGGCGGCGTGGGGTCGTGACCGGCGTCGGTCTGACAGCCTGCGGCGAACAGGGCGCACGCGACGGCGAACGTCCAGGAACGAACGGTCATTGGATCCCCTCCCAAGGGTCGCTCGGGCGCGGGACCCGAGAAGGACCATGTTCCCGGCCTTTCCGCCGAGCGTCAAGTAGCTTGCCCGCTGGACGGGCGAGCGCGTCGAGCGCGCGAGCGGCGGCGAGAACGCGCTATGAGAAGTGGGGTGGAAGACGAACGCTTCATGCGCGAGGCCCTCGACCTCGCCCGGGCGGCCGCGGCGCGCGGCGAGGTCCCCGTCGGCGCGGTCGCGGTGTGCGACGGGCGGGTGGTCGGCCGCGGGGCGAACGCGCGCGAGAGCGCGCACGACCCCACCGCCCACGCCGAGCTCCTCGCGATCCAAGACGCCGCCCGCGCTCTCGGGCGCTGGCGGCTGACCGGCGTGACGCTCTACGTGACGCTCGAGCCGTGCGCGATGTGCGCCGGCGCGATGGTCCTCGCGCGGATCGACCGGCTCGTCTTCGCGGCGAGCGATCCGAAGGCGGGAGCGGTCGGGTCGCTCCTCGATCTCTCTTCGGATCCGCGCCTCAATCATCGCTTCCCGGTGGACCGCGGGGTGCTCGGCGACGAGGCGGGCGAGCTCCTCCGGGCCTTCTTCCGCGCTCGGCGGGGGATCGGAAACGGGGCGGACGAATAGCTTGCCGCTTGGCAGAGGGGGGAAGATCGGTTAAATCCGCCGGCGGAGAGCTGGCCGAGTTGGTCGAAGGCGCCTGACTCGAAATCAGGTGTACCGGCAACGGTACCGGGGGTTCGAATCCCTCGCTCTCCGCCACATACCGCGCTTCGTCACGTGGGAGTTGGGACGGTGTGCCCACTCCGGTGGGGAGAAAGCGCAACGGTCGCGATCCTGAGGTCACGGCCGATCATGCGAGCGAGCGCAGGGGCAGCCGGATGAGGCTGCCCCGTGAACAACAGCGAGCGAAGGGGGAGCCGGATGAGGCTCCCCCGGAGCGAGCCGGGGGATCGGGGGTGTCGTAGCCCCCGGACTCGGTCGAAGTCACCGCGGATGCGGCCGCGGGGCGGAGACCCCCCGAGTACGAATGGAGAGGTGACCGAGCGGTTGAAGGTGCACGACTGGAAATCGTGTGTACCGGGAACGGTACCGTGGGTTCAAATCCCACCCTCTCCGCCAGCAGCGCGAGCCCCCGGACGTTAGACTAGGGGACTCCAGCCGGCGGCAAGCCGGTAGAGAGCCGGCCCAGAATCCTCGGGCGACGGGGGCGTAGTCGAACCCCGCCAGGCCCGGAAGGGAGCAACGGTAGGCTGCCCTCCGTGCGCCCGGGGATTGTGGGCCGGCTCGTTTGTTTGGTAGAGGCCGCCCGGAACGACATGTCCACCTACCTCGTCCTCGCCCGAAAGTACCGCCCGCAGCGCTTCGGCGAGATGTCCGGACAGGCGCACGTCGTCCGGACCCTCTCGAACGCGCTCAAGACCGGGCAGCTCGCGCACGCCTTCCTCTTCACCGGCCCCCGCGGCGTCGGCAAGACGACCACCGCCCGCCTGATCGCGAAGGCGCTGAACTGCGAGAAGGGGCCGACGGCGGAGCCGTGCGGCGCCTGCACCCCGTGCGTCGAGATCGCCGAGGGGCGCGCCGTCGACGTGGTCGAGATCGACGCGGCGTCGAACAACGGCGTCGACAACGTCCGCGACATCGTCGAGGCCGTGAAGTACCGGCCCGCGCGCGACCGGTTCAAGGTCTTCGTGGTGGACGAGGTCCACATGCTCTCGCAGGGCGCGTTCAACGCGCTCCTGAAGACGCTCGAGGAGCCGCCGCCGCACGTGAAGTTCGTCCTCGCGACGACCGACGTGCACAAGGTCCCGGAGACGATCCTCTCGCGCTGCCAGCGGTTCGACTTCCGCCGGCTCACGCTCCAGCAGATCGCGGACCAGCTCGCGAAGGTCGCCGAGGCGGAGGGGATGAGGCTCTCCCCGGCCGCCCTCGCCCTCGTCGCCCGGCAGGCCGAGGGCGGGATGCGGGACGCCCTCTCCCTCCTCGACCAGGTGCGCGCCGCGTGCGGCGAGGCGCCGGGCGACGCGGAGGTCGCCGAGGCGCTCGGGGCCGTCGACGCGGCGGCCATCTCGCGCATCGCCGCCGGCCTCGTCGCGCGCGACGGCGCCGCGGTGCTCTCGGAGATCGACGCGCTGCACGCGCGCGGCCTCGAGATGAAGCGGGTCGCGGAGGAGCTCGTCCGGCACCTTCGCAACGTGGTCGTGACGAAGCTCGTCCCCGCGTCGCCGCTGGACCTCCCCGACGCGGAGCTCGCCGAGGTGCGGGCGCAGGCCGCCGCCGCGGACGCGGCGCAGCTCACGCGCCTCTTCGATCTCGTGCAGCGCTCGGTCGTGGACGTGAAGCTCTCCGAGCAGCCGCGGTACGCGCTCGAGGTCGCGCTCCTCGAGGGCGTGTTCCTCGCGCCCGGCGCGCAGGTGTCGGAGCTGCTCGCGCGGGTCGAGGCGCTGGCGAGCGGCGGGGCGCCGCCGCCTGGTCCTGGACGTGGACCTGGACGTGGTCCTGGGACCAATCCGCGCTCCGCGACCACGACCGCGACCCCGACCGCGACCCCGACCCCGACCCCGACCCCGACCCCGACAGCGACCCCGACCGCGACCCCGACCCCGTCCACGTCCACGTCCACGTCCACGTCCACGTCCAGGTCCACGTCCACGTCGGGATCCGCCGACCCCGCTGAGCTGTGGCGCGGCGCCGT